>JAJRTI010000594.1 GCA_024278415.1 Planctomycetota bacterium
CGCGCTCGGGGTGCATCCCGACTCGCGGAGCCTCATCTGCGCACCGCTCAAGATCGAAGGCGAGCCGCTGGGCCTGCTGTGCGTCGAGGCCGAACAGCCTTATGCGTTCAGCGACGACGACTTGAGGCTGGCGAGCATGTTCGCCGACCAACTCGCCATGGCCGCGCAGCGCGACCAACTCAACCGCACCATGCAACGCAACGCGGATGAAATCCGCGCGCTCTTCGAGGCCGTCGAGACCATGTCGGCCACAAACGCGATCGACGAAATCCTCGAGTTCGTGACCCGACGCGTGCGCATGCTGTTCCCATGCGATTGGTGCGCGGTGCGGCTGATGCGGGGCGATACGGAGGAGCTTGGCTTGGCCGCGTCCCAGGGGGCGGCCGACGCGGGGGTGCACGGCTGCCAGGGCGACGTCGTGACCGCGTCGGATTGCTGGGCCGTGCGCAAAGACAAACCGTTCCTCGTGGAAGACGTGGGCGAAGACTTTCACTGCCGGGCCATCCAGGGCGATTCGCTTGCGCGGTCGTACCTCTGTGTGCCCCTCACCGCGGGAGGCAAAACGATCGGCGTGCTCCAAATGACCGCGGACCGGCCGCACGCGTTCACGGGCGAGCACCAGCAACTCTTCATGGCCCTCGCCGACCAGGCCGCCATCGCAGTGCAGCGCGCCAAACTGCACGAGGAAGTGCAGCGCCTCGCGGTGCGCGACGGCCTGACCGGGCTCTACAACTACTCCTACTTCCACGAACAGCTCGCGCAGGAACTCACGCGCTCCAAGCGCAGCAGCGAGCCCATGTCGCTGATCATCCTCGATATCGACCACTTCAAGGAGTTCAACGACACGTACGGCCATCCCACCGGCGACACGCTCTTGAAACGGCTCGGGGAGGTCATGCAGGAAGCCGTGCGCGCCGTCGACCTCTGCGCGCGCATGGGCGGCGAGGAGTTCGCCATCATGCTGCCCAACACCGAGAAGGCCGGCGCACAGAAGGTCGCGGAGAAGCTGCGCCGCGTGATCGAGGAAACGCCCTTCTTCGGAGACACGGCCCACCCTGTTGTGCGGCTGACCGTGAGCATCGGCGTCGCGAGCGCGCCCGAAGACGCTGAGAACAAGGACCAACTCGTGCGCCGCGCCGACAGCGCGCTCTACCGCGCCAAAGCCGAAGGCCGCAACCGCGTGGCTGCCGCGTGAAACGCCCAGAGGGGCGGGGACGCCTGCCAGAGGAGCATCCTGGCCTGGCGCAGAAGAAGCGACGGGCGTTGGTCGAGCGCACGTTCCGAACGGAAACAGGCCGCGCCCCGTCGCAAAGTCAGGGCCGCAAACGCAGACCGCAACTGGGCCGTGCTGCTCGGCTTGCAAAGTCCAAGGGGAGACGGTGTAATACCGCCGTTGTCGCCCGTGAGCGGGCATGACTCGGCTGGCAAGGTGGAGCGGATCCCGAGGCCTCGGGGTCGCATTCCGTGCCCATGCCACAAACGGCACGGAAGGCGAAGGCCTTCCGCTCCAGCTCCAGCACTCCGCGATACTAGACGATGGCTCGATCGCATGCGAATACTCAAGCTGTTGCCGACAGTCGCGATCGTCCTGCTCGTGTGTGTGCTGCTTCTGGGCACGATCTCTCCGGATGGCAGGGTGCATTGCTGGGGCGTCAAGTTGGGCCGCGCGGATCGGCTAGGCCGCGTGGTGGCGATGCTGATCGTGCTGCAAATGGCGATCGTTGCGCCCCTGCGCCAGTCGGGCGGCCGCGCACTGCGGCGCGTGGAAGCGGCCTGCGGGAGGCGAGGGGCCGTCTGGATCCTCGCGTTGGCGCTCGCCGCACTGTTTGTCTGGGGCAAGGTGAACCAGCACCGCGCGATTGAGACCCATGCAGGCGACTTGGCGTTGTTCGACCTCGCCGTGTCCAACACGCTGCGCGGGGCGTATATGTACACGCCCATGCCCTCTGACGCGCGGGGCTGCATGTTCGCGGTGCACTACTACGGCATCCTGCACCTGTTGCTTCCACTCTACATGATCTGGGACAGCCCCTACGTGTTGCTGGTGGTCCAGGGCGTCGTCGTGGCGCTGGCCATCGTTCCGCTGTGGCGCTACGCGCGCAGCGAGATTGGAGAGCCGTTCGTGGCCGCGCTCCTGGGGCTGAGCTTCGTCACAAGCCGGTACATGATCGACGGGCTCTTCTTCGATTTCCATCCCGAAATGGCCGTGCCGCTATTCCTGCTAGCTTGCTTCGCGTGCTACTCGCGCAAGCGCCTGGTCTGGTACGCCATCTTCGCGCTTCTGGCCGCGCTCTGCCGCGAGGACGTCGCAGTGTATCTGGCCGGCTGGGGCCTCTACATCGCGCTCGTGCGCAAGGACTACAAGGTCGGCGCGGCCACGGTCGTCGTCTCGCTCTTGTACGCGTTCATCGCGGTGCGCGTGCTGATCCCGCACTTCTCCCCGCCAGGCGTGGAAAGCGCCAAGCTGCTGTCGGAGCGGTACAAGCCCTACGGCACGAGCGTGCCGTCCATCGTGTGGGGCATGCTGACCCATCCGCTGACGCTGGCCGGCGACCTCGCCCGGCGGACGAGCTTCATGTTGCTCTTGTCGGTCCTGTTCCTTCCCTTCGCAGCCCCTTCGTCACTGCTGCTCTTGGGCCCTCCGCTCGTGGCGGCCATGACGAGCACCACCAGCGGCATGAACAGCTTGCGGCTCTACGCGTCCGCGCCGATCTTGCCCTTCCTCTACGCGGCGGCCATCGCAGGATTGGCCGCGCTCTGCAAGCGTTGGCCGGAGCGGCGCAGGATACTCTTGTGGTCCGCCTGCATCCCCATCTTCGTGTTCAACGCCGGCCATTGGAAGTCGTACCAAGTGACACCCCGCGACAGGAGGGTCGTTCGCCTCGTGGAAGCCATCCCGCCGGACGCGTCCGTCACCGCCTCCTATGACCTCGTGCCCCATCTGCCCAGGCGCACCCAGCGCTATCTCGACCAAATCTTCATCCTGGGCGATGCGAATTGGGCGAGCCGCAAGACGGACTACTTGCTGATCGATCTGAGGGGCAATCCATTCCCCATGGGCAAACAAATGCTCAGCCAGATCGCCGCCGAATACAGAGCGCGCCCAGACTACGAGATCGCCCGTGAGGAGGACGGCCTGCTGATTCTGCGGCGCAGGGGGGATGCCTCGACGCAGCCACGCGGCGCGCGCTGAGCGCTGCCGGGGGGTATGTGTCCACGCGTAAGTCAAAGGACATACTCAGCCAACGCCACTGCTGGGCTTGTCCCAGCAGGGCGAGGACCCCAACGGGGTCCCGTATGCTAGCCCAGGGTTGCGGCCGTAGGCCGCTACCCTGGGTTATCGGGCACCCCATCTCTCCCCGTTCCCTCCGCCCTTCCGATCCCGCACTTGCGGGATCGGAAGGGCGGAGGGAACGGTACTCTGTGGCGGCCTGTTCCCAGGGTAGCGGCCTACGGCCGCAACCCTGGGCTGGAAGCCGGAACCCCGTTGGGGTTCCAAAGGCCGAGCAACCGCTGTTTCCGGAGGTCCAAAGATGTGGGTAAAGAGCGGGGCCTGTCCCCGTGCAGCGATGATTGCCGACTACCGGGCCGCAATTCCCCCCCGAGCCCAACGGAGCCACCACAATGAAGACACTCGTCCTGCGTCTGTTCGCAATCGCTCTCTTCCTTGCAACGCCGGCCGCACGAGCCCAATGGCAACGCGCGCTCGCGCCCAACGGATCGTTCGAGTTGGACGTGAACCGCGATGGCGAGCCGGACGGCTGGAAGCCCATCGGCTTCTTCTCCCCGGCCAAGATGGCCTGGGACCGCGGAGTCACGCGCACCGGCCGCGCGTCCGTGCGCATCGAGGATTCGAAGCACGCGACGAACCGCGCTTGGAACTATAACTCCGGCCGCTGGGTCCAAGCCGGCCGCGCGAAGGTGCAGCCCGGCGCCACGTACACCGTGCGCGGCTGGATCAAGACCGATCTCACCGAAGGCCAGGCCCTCATTGCGCTCGCGTGGTTCTCGGACAGCAAGTGGCTCACGGAGACCAGCACGAATCGCGTGTCCGGCAAACAAGATTGGACCCGCGCCGCGCTCACCGTGGAGGCGCCAGAGGGAGCCACGGCCGTGGGCGTGTATCTCATGCTGTCCAGCGGCAAGGGCAAGGCGTGGTTCGACGACGTGGCGTTCGTGCGAGGCGACGCGGTCCCTTCCAATCTCCAGCCGCTCGACATCCGCGGGGCCTGCACGACCGGCTTCCGCGACGAAGTCGCCGGCGACGGCCAAGGCGGCTGGACGGACCAGGGGCCCAACGACGCGCGCCACATCCCGATCGGCCGGCAGGCCTGGCGCGGCGTGCCGTTCGAGATCGTCGATCCCGGCTCGAACGCCGGCAAGTCGTGCATCGTGCTGAGGGGCAAGGCGCGGCCGGCCGCGCCCGCGAGCGCGGCATTCGACGTGGGCCGCACGTGCGACACCGTCTACTTCCTCCACGCCTGCGCGTGGGGCGGCCCGGCGGGGTGGCTCGTCGCTAACTACGTGATCGAGTACGACGATGGGCGAATCACAACCGTGCCCGTGCGGAACGAGCGCGAGATTACAGACTGGTGGAAGCCGCGCGACACGAAAGAGTGCGTGGCCGGGTGGCAAGGCCACAACGCGGAGAGCAACAACATCGGCCTCGGCATCTTCCCCTGGCGCAACCCGCGGCCCCATGTCGCGATCAGACGCATTCGCATGGAGTCCACCGGCCAGGCGCCCGCGCCGATCCTCGTGGCCGTCACAACCGGCGACGGCCCGGCCGTGTTCGAGGACCAGCCGCTGCGCCTGGAGTTCACCGACACGAGCGGGTGGTACGCGTGGGAGTTCGACCTCGACGATCCTACGTTGGAGGAGATCGACATGAGCCACCTCCTCGACGCGCCGGCCGGCAAGCATGGCTTCGTGACCGTGGGCAAGGACGGACGGTTCCGCTTCGAGGACGGCGCCCGCGCACGCTTCTTAGGCACGAACGTGGGCGGCCGGCGCTGCTGCCCGAGCAAGAAGGATGCGGAGGTGATCGCTGAGCGGCTCGCCAAATACGGCGTAAACATGCTCCGCCTCCACACGCTCGACTCGAAGTGGGGCGGCGGCGTCATCGACATAAAGAAGCCCCACACGCGCGACTTCGACCCCGACGCGCTTGACCGGCTCGACTACTTCGTCGCACAACTCAAAAGGCGCGGCATCTACGTGTACATGGACCTGCTCGACTACCGGCAGTTCAAGCCCGGCGACGGCGTGCGCGACGCGGACGCACTCGACGTGCGGTGGACGCACTCGATCAAGGGCGCGAGCATCTTCGACCGGCGCATGATCGAGTTGCAGAAGGAGTTCGCCCAGAAACTGCTCACCCACCGCAACCCGTACACCGGCCTGCGCTACGTCGACGAGCCCGCGCTCGCGGTGCAGGAGATCACGAACGAGAACTCGCTCTTCTATCTCGCCAACACCAAGCTCATGCTGCCGAGCTACGTCGAGGATCTGAAGCGGCTCTGGAACCAGTGGCTCATCAAGCGCTACGGCAGTCGCGCCAAGCTGGCCGCGGCCTGGACCAACTCCAAGGGCGAGTGTGCGCTGCTACCGGACGAGGATCCGGCCAAGAGCAACGTGGCCATGCCGTTGCGCCATCTCTACGCAGACCTGCGCAACGCGCCCTACGTGGGCGAGAAGAGCCCGGCGCGGCTTAACGCAATGACCCGGTTCCTCTACGAACTACAGATCAAGTACTACGACGAGATGGCCGCGCACCTTCGGCGCATCGGGCTCAAGTGTCCCATCACCGGCACGAACCAAGACTTCTCCGATGCGAGCAACAGGGCCAACGCGCGGTGCGACTTCACGTCGCGCAACAACTACTGGCGCCACCCCAACGTGAACGCGAAGCCGTACATGACCTATCGCAACCTCGCGATGGTCCGGTCGGACATCGCCAAGGTCGGCAATCCGGTCGCGAGCGTGGCGTCGAGCACGGTCGTGGGCAAGCCGATGATCGTGCCGGAGTTCAACTTCCCCTGGCCCATCGAGTGGCGCGCGGAGGCGCTGCCGCTCATGGTCTGCTACGGCCGGCTCCAGGACTGGGACGGCCTCCTCTACTTCGCGTACAGCCCGGATCGGCCGTATCTCGAGTGTTTCGGCAACCAGTCCGACCCCGTGCGATGGGGCCAGATGCCCATGGCTGCGCTCATGTTCCACCGCGGTGACGTGGCCGAGGCGCGGACGACCGTGCACGTGGGCGTGTCGCGCGTCGACGCGTTCGCGGCACGGCGCAGGCGCGTGGACGACCGCTACAGCCCGTATCGCGTGCTGCCGTTCATCTCGAAGCTGCGCAACGTTTACTTC
>JAJRTI010000595.1 GCA_024278415.1 Planctomycetota bacterium
CTCGCCGATCGAGCCGCCGCCGATGATGAGGACGCGGGGGAGGGGCATAGGAACTTCCAGGGGGCTAGCAGCCCATCAAAAGGCGTATGGGCGTGGCGTATGACCAATGACCAATGACCAATGACCAATGACCAATGACTAATGACCAATGACCAATGACTAATGACTAATGACTAATGCCGAACTACTCGAGCGTCTTGTTGAGCGCCACGAGGTAGGCGCGGGCGCTGGCTTCGATGATGTCCGTGCCGCTCGCGCGGCCGGTCACGGTCATGCCGTTGCGCTCCGCGCGCACGGTCGTCTCGCCGAGGGCCTCGCGGCCCTTGGTCACTGCGCGCACGCTGAAGTCGCGCACGGTCATGGGCATGCCTGTGGCGCCATCGATGGCGCGGAACACCGCGTCCACCGGGCCATCGCCGGACGATGCGCCGGGGAACTCCTCCTCGCCCTTCTTCACCTTGACTTCCGCGAAGGGCGGCTTGATCGTGCTGCTGCGCACCTCCATGAACTCCAGGTTGTACACCAGTTCGGCCTCGCCCATGCGGTCGCTGGCGATGACCTCCAGGTCTTCCGCGGAGACTTCCTTTTTCTTGTCGGCCACTTCCAGGAAACGCTCGTACAAGTGCTCGAACGCGTCGTCGTCAAACTGGTAGCCCAGTTTCTCCAACTGGTGTCGCAGCGCGTGGCGACCCGAGCGCGCGGTCAGCACGAGCTTGTGTTCGGTAATGCCCACGTCCTCGGGCCGAATAATCTCGTACGTCGAGCGATGCTTCAGGATGCCATCCTGGTGGATGCCCGACGAGTGCGCGAACGCGTTGCTGCCCACGATGGCTTTGTTGGGCTGCACCGGAATACCCATCAGCGTGATGACCATGCGGCTCGCGCGGCTGATCTCCGTGGTGACGATGTTCGTGTCCGCGCCGAACAGATCCTTGCGCGTGCGCAGCGCCATGACGGTCTCTTCCAGCGACGCGTTGCCCGCGCGCTCGCCGATGCCGTTGATGGTGCACTCGACCTGGCCTGCGCCGTTGCGCACCGCGGCCAGGGAGTTCGCCGTGGCCAAGCCCAGATCGTTGTGGCAGTGGATACTAAACACGGCCTGGTCGGAGTTGGGCACGGCCTCCATGATGCGGCCGATCCAAGGGCCATAGTCGTCGGGGATCGCGTACCCGACCGTGTCAGGCACGTTGATCGTCGTCGCGCCGGCCGCAATGGTCTTCTCAATCATCTCGCACAGGTAGTCGAACTCGCTGCGCGTCGCGTCCATCGCGGAGAACTCGACATCGTCGCAATAGCCCTTCGCGTGCTTGACCGCGTCGATGGCCATCTGGAGCACCTTGGTGCGGTCCTTGTTGAACTGGCGCTCGATGTGGATATCGGAGCTGCTGATGAACGTGTGGATGCGCGGCTTGTCCGCGTGCTGCACCGCCTTCCACGCGGCGTCGATGTCGGCCGCGATTGCCCGGGCCAGGCCGGCGATGACCAGGCCTTCGACCTCCTTGGCGATGGCCGCGACCGCGTCCAGGTCGCCGGGCGATGAGATGGGAAAGCCAGCCTCGATGATGTCCACGTTCATTCGGGCCAGTTGCTTGGCAATCTCGATCTTCTGTTCTTTGTTCAGTTTGGCGCCAGGCACTTGCTCGCCGTCGCGCAGCGTGGTGTCGAATATGCGGATGGTTCTCATATCTGAAGCTCCTTGGGGAGTGGGTGTCTGAGTCTATACCCCGAGCCCCGAGACGGGCTCGGCCTTCACCAGGGGCCCGCCCTGGGTAAGTGAGTAGTGAAGCTGGTGCTTCACGTCCACGTCTCCTTTCGCTGCGCGTGATCGGACTTTCGCGCCATCCGCCGTACGGCGGATGGCGCGAAGCCCTCCTTCTGGGCGCGAGACCAAAAGAAAAAGCCCATCGCCAGATTCTTGTCTGGCGATGGGCTTTGAGGGTAGAGCGATTGCCGCTCGCTACGCCTCCGGCCCTGTCGCCAGACAGGGCAAGAGTAGGGCGAGGCTCAGAAGCAGGCCGGACCGCGGGCGCACGGTTGCGACGGTCACACAATTGGCCCGGATCGCTGGCATCGATGTTGTCTCAAAAAGGAAGATACGGCCAAACTGCCGGCAGGATTATAGCGACGCCGCGGCGTACTGTCAATCTCGCGCTGGCGAGCATTCGCGCGCGGCCGGCTGGCCTCACAGCCTCGTAGATCGCTCCCGTACGGACCGTTTGGACCTAGTGTCGCGTCCCGCAAGTTCGTATGCCTATCTGAGTCGGTGGGGCTGTGCTGGGAGACCCGCGTCGTCCGATTGGCCAAACGCACTCCCCCAACGCCACAGGAGGCGCAATTGTGCGCAAACCCCGAACGGGGTTTGACAACAGAGCCCAGGGTTGCGCTGCGCTTAACCCTGGGCTTTGGGGTATAGCGCCTACGGCGTAGCGACATGAGGCGCCGGACCCCGGGCAGGGGATGCACCCACCGAGGGTCGCGGCAGATGGAATTGGCAGGCATTGCCCAACCTGTGCGCCGGATTGGGTCAACGAACTTGCGGGACGCGACACTAGCGCGATCCGCCAGCAGCCGGCCCTGACCCCGCGCCACGAAGCCGACCGCTAGGGGCTCGACAACGCGTGAACTCCCTCCAGATTTCGGTTGCGGCCCGCCTGGTCATCTGTTAGACTTTTGTGCAGAAATCGGCCGATGTCGCCGATTTCTACGTGTATTTGGAGGTGCGCAAAGCTCAGTCGGTGTGAGTTCGGATGTGGTCCGCTGCTGGTACTGTGTTGCGCGCCTCGGTTCGCAGGAGAGTTGACCGATGAGGATTTATGTGGGAAACATGAGCTATGACACCACCGAAAGTGGGCTGCGCGAACTGTTTGAGCAGTACGGGCAGGTGGAGGAGGTGGCCGTTATCAAGGATCGCGAGACAGGCCGCCCGCGCGGCTTCGCATTCGTGACCATGCCCGACGACGAGCAGGCCCGCGCGGCTATCGAGGCCACAAATGGCCAGGCTTTCGAAGGCCGCACGCTCAACGTCAACGAGGCGCGGCCTCGTGGCGGCGGCGGTGGCCGCGGCGGCTATGGCGGCGGCGGTGGTGGCTACGGCGGCGGCCGCGATCGCTGGTAGCCCCCGGCAAGCGGTGGCCCAGGACCACCGCAAAAGCAGCCAACGGACTTGTGACACAGAACCTCGCTTGCGAGACGCAGGCGAGGTTCTGCCTTTTGGAGATGCGGCGCCTCCAGACACAAGCACGCCGGGCCGCAACCCCTCAACGGCCACACATGCGCTGCGTTCCCAATTCGCGCACCATCCGCGCACGTGCAACGTACAACAGGGATATTCGCATGCAACCATTGAAGGTCGCGCTCATCGGCTGCGGAAATATCAGCAGCCAGCACATGAAGGCTTTCCAGCGCATCGGCGGCGCGTCCATCGAGGTCGTCGTGGATGTCGATCATGAGCGCACCCGCACGGTCGCGGCGGAGTACGGAGTGCCGCGTACCGCCGCGAGCATCGGGGAGGCGCTCGACGCGGCGGACGTGGATTTAGTCGACGTGTGCACGCCCACCTTCGCGCACAAGGACGTCGTACTCGCAGCGGCCGCGGCCGGCAAGCACGTGGTCTGCGAGAAGCCGCTCGCACTCACCGCGGCGGACGCGCGGGAGATGGCCGACGCCTGCCGCGCCGCGGGCGTCACGCTCATGGTGGCGTTCCGCTACCGCTTCACTCCTTGGGCGCCTATCGTGCGCGAGCGCGTGCAGGCCGGCGCATTCGGCCGGCCCATCATCTGGAGATGCGTGCATGCGTCGAGCGGGCCGAAAATGCGCTACATGTTCGACATCGACAAAGCCGGCGGCTTCTTCATGGATCTCTACGTGCACCACATCGACATGGGCCACTACCTCTTCGGTCGATGCCGGGAGGTCTACGCCAACGGCTTCAACATGAAGCCCGAGTTGGCGTCGTGCGACACCGGCACCGCGATCCTCACCTTCGAGCAAGGCGACCAGTTGGTCATCTCGTCCACGCTCGGCTTGCCCGGGTGGGACTGGTGCTGGCAGGCCGGCTCGTATGGCGACTTCGTGGGGCCCAAGGGAGTCGTGAAAGAGGCCCTGCTGTCGAGCGGCAGCCGCGGCTTCTTCACCATGGCGACAGGCAAGGAGCAGGAGGAGCGAGTCGAGTTCCCCAAGCAGCCCCCACTCGAAGACTTTGACAGCGAACTGCGCCACTTCATGGACTGCCTCCGTGAAGGCCGAGAGCCACGCGCAACCGGCGAGGACGGCGTGGCCGCGACCCGCTCGGTCGAGGCGATCTACGAGTCCATCCGCATGAACGCACCAGTCAAGTTGTAAGAGGCAAGCCCATGGAACTCCCGCGGCGCAGCCACTGCCTTGTCCTTCTGGCCGTGGCCACGCGCCTGGCCCTGGGCGCCACGTACTACGTCGCCAAGGACGGCCGCGACACCCACGACGGCGCGAGCTGGGCGCAAGCCTTCGCGACGATCGCCAAGGGCGTCGAGCCGCTGAAGCCGGGCGACACGCTCGTGGTCGGGCCCGGCGTGTATCGCGAACAGGTCTTCATCGAGAAGAGCGGCACGCGGGACAACCCCATCACCGTGCGCGCGCAGTTCCCCGGCCGGACGGAACTCGTCGGGAGCGTGCGGCTGGCCGAGTGGGCGCCGGTGCGAGGGCGCCAGCAAGTCTTCCGGGCGAAGTTGGACCAGCCGACGTACCTCGTGTACGAGAAGGACACCGACACCGAGTACCTCGAGGTGGCGAACCTGCCCACGGTCGAGCGCACGCCGGGCTCGTTCTACTACGCGGCGCACGAGAAGGCGATCTACGTCCACCCCTCCGACGACATGGGCATGGCCCATCACGTGGTCGATGCCTGCGTGCTCGACTACGGCCTCGCGTCGCTCACGACCAAGCGCGGGTGGGACCACGCGCCGCGGCGGGTGGGGCTCGTCATAGACGGCTTCGTCGTGCGGGACTACAACACGTACGGCATCTTTATCCACAACGCGGACGACTGCGCGGTGCGGCGCTGCATCGTGCACCACTGCCGGCGGGGCATCTTCACGTACAGCGCGCTCCGCAGCGAGATCACCGACTGCGAAGCCTTCGCCTGCGCGGACCGGTTCAACCGCGAAATGGGCGACATCGCCATGATGTCGTACAGCTTCGAGTGCCTCCTCGCGCGCAACGTCGTGCACTCGACGCGGCAGCATGGCATCCGCTTCTACGGCGGATTCTATGGCTGCGCCATGCGCGACAACCTCGCATACGGCTGCCAGATCGGCGCGCACGTGAAGGGCCGCGTCTACGACCACGCGAAGGCGACCCGCTACGCGCGCTTCTCCGATGGAGGCAAGCCCGCGCTCAAGCCCGACGCGGAGATGGTCTTCACGGGCAATGTCGCGCACCAGATCGTGGGCACGGGCCTGATCCCGCACTACTGCCGTTACGAGCGCAACGTGGGCGTGAAGGTGCAGTCGGGCCGCGCCACGACGCGCGAATTCAACATCGAATTGCCGGCCGAACCTACGCCAGAAGATCGGTTCGCCGCGCCGGAGTGGCACGACCTGCGCCTCCAAAGCGACTCGCCGCACCTCAAGCCGGGCTTCGACAGACTCAACGTGTTTCCGCACCGCGGCGCGGTGTTCTTCGTCGGCCCCAACGGCGACGACGCCAACTCCGGCACGAGCATCGCTGCCGCGTGGAAAACGCTGGGCCGCGCCGTGTCGCGGCTCAAGGCAGGGCAGATGCTCTACCTGCTGCCGGGCACGTACGCGGAGCCGATCAAGCTGAGGGGCCTTAAGGCCGCGGCCACGCCAACAATCATCCGTGCGCGCAGCAAGGGCCAAGTCGTGATCGACGTGGGCGGCAAGCACGCGGCCGCGGTCGAGATCGCCGGCTGCCGCGGCGTGCGCGTGCAGGGGCTGCGCGTGCGCGGCGCCACGGAGCACGCGATGCGCGTGCGCAACTCCGCAGACGTGCAGATCAGCGAGAACGAGGTCTTCGACAACACGGGCGACGGCGTACGCGTCGAGGGCGATTCGCCCGACGTGCGTATCGTGAGCAACACGATCGTTTTCAACGCCGGCGCGGGTGTGGCGGTGGACAACGCCGCGGAGCGCGCCTGGGTCGTCGGCAACATCGTGCGCGGCAACGGGACGCAGATCCGCTTCCCGTCTGGGCTGCCGACGGACGCGTACTGCGACCTGAACAACGTCGAGGGTGGCAACGTCGATCTGCCTCCCGGCTTCGTCGATACAGACGCGCGGGATTTGCGTCTCACGCGCACGAGCCTCTGCCGCGGCCGCGGCTACTTGGGCCGGCCCATCGGCGCGGGCCGCGTCGCACCGGCCGCGGCCGAGGAGGCCGCGTTCACCGACGTGCGCGTCGTCGACGCGACCGCGACGACAGCCGACCTCGCGTGGTCGACGCGCGGAGGCAAAGCGACCGAGATCGTCGCGTACGGCGCGGACCCGCAGAAGCTCGACACGGTCCTCGTCCGCGACACGGGCCACTACTACGGCATGCACCACCTCCGCACGCTGACGGGGCTGAAGCCGGGCACGCGCTACTTCTTCCGCGTCGGCAGCCGGCGCCTGCTCGATGGGCCGGCGCCCTACCACAGCTTCCGCTACGCATGGCCCGAGCGCACCCCGGCCGGCGAGGAGGAATACTACAAGACGCTGCGCAAGGAAGACCGGCTCGGCGAGCAACTCGTGAGCTTCACCACGCGCGTGCGCGACACGATCGCGCCGCGCACGTTCCACGTGAGCACGGCCGGCGACGACGCGGCCCCAGGCTCCGAAGCCGAGCCCTGGCGCACGATCACCCGCGCATGCGAGATGGCCGGACCGGGCGACCGCGTGGTCGTGCACGCGGGCACGTATCACGAGTGCATCCGGCCCATCCGCAGTGGCCTGCCCGGCCATCCCATCACCTTCGAAGCCGCGCGCGGCGAACGCGCCGAGATCAACGGAGCGCGCGAGCTGATCCCCTACGGCGCGGACCTCCACAACCGGCGATACATCGTGATACGCGGCTTCGTCTTCTTCGGCCAGACCGAGACGGGGCCCGACCGCAACGGCTTCGGACAAATCCGGGCGGTCGAGTGCGAAGGCATCCGCGTGGAACAGTGCCTCTTCGACGGGCGCATGAACTACGTCAACCCGGTGTTCGCGTACCGCTCACGCGACGTGACCATCCACAACAACATCTTCGTGAGCCACCACGTCGGCATGATCGTGCACGACAACGCCGGCGCGATCACAATCACGCGCAACTCCTTTCTGGGGCCCACCATTTACAAAATCTACGCGCCGCGCAACGAGCGCGTGGAGATCCGCAACAACCTGTTCGGCGAGAACCTGTTTCCCCAGAAGAAGAGGCAATACAAGATCGTGCTCATGAGCAACAAGGTGGTGGACATGGACTACAACTGCTTCTACTTCGACCCCGAGAATGACGAGCGCCGGGCGATCGACATCGCGATCCCCGGCATCGACCTGGCCGCGGTCACTGCGCTGCCCGAGCAGCAGGCCCCAGCCGCGAAGCCGCAGCGCTTCGGCGTCCGCGGCACGCTCGACCTATGGCAGAAGCAACTCGGCCGCGGCCGGCACAGCTTCATCGCGGACCCGAAGTGGGTAGATGTGAACGCGCTGGCCGCCGCGCGCTCGCGCTTCCGCGGCTGGCCGAACCGATTCGCCGAGTACCGGCCGCTCACCCGCGAGGAGTTTCGCCTGGCCGACGATAGCCCCTGCCGCGGCGCGGGCGAGGGCGGCGTGGACATGGGGGCCGACTACTCGTACTGAGGGACGGGGCGCCACAGGAGTTTCCCCACGGAGGTTTGCTGATCCGAACGGCCCAGGCCGCAGGCTCGTAGTAGGGCGATTCATCGCCCGTCTCTCCGTCCGAAGCAACGGGCGATAAATCGCCCTACTACGAACAGCCCAACTCGCCCCTTCCGCTTGTGCGCACATCACAATCATTCCAACCTACCGGCCGCACAGGCCTTGGGGGGACCGTTGCGTGTTCTGGGGAAACTCGTGGCAGGGCGCCACCCTTGACACATGGGCAAGGCTGCGGCAGGATGGCCCCCCTTGCGTTCGCCTCCGCAAGCCATCCTTTCGCGTCTGCCTCACAAAACGTACTGCCATGGAATTCACCACTCACAAGTCCGCGCTCTCAGGTGCGGTCGATATCCCCGCGTCGAAGTCGCACACGATCCGTGCGCTCGTCATTGCGTCGCTCGCGGAGGGCAAGTCGAAGCTCGTGCAGCCTCTGCACTCGCTCGACACCGAAGCCTGCGTGGACGTGTGCCGCGCGCTCGGCGCCCGGATCGAGGTCGGCGACGACATCGTCGTGGCCGGCACGGCCGGCGCCCTTGCCGCGCCCGACGACGTGCTCGACGTTAAGAACTCCGGCACCACGCTCTACGTCGCGCTCGCGATGGCGTCGCTGCTCGATGGCGCGGCGGTCTTCACGGGCGACGAGCAGATCCGCAAGCGCCCCGCGGGCAATCTCATCGACGCGCTGAACGATCTCGGCGCGAACGTGTGGTCCACCCGCGGCAACGGCATGACGCCCATCGTGGTGCAAGGCCCCCTGCGCGGCGGCCGCACGAGCATCGAGTGCCCGTCGTCGCAATACCTCACCGCGCTACTCATCAGCACGCCGCTCGCGCCGGAGCCGGTCGTGATTGACGTGCCGCTCCTGCACGAGCAGCCCTACGTGCACATCACCCTGGGCTGGCTCGACGAACAGGGCATCCGTTACGAGCGCGACGCGCTCGCACAGTTCCGCATCGAGCCGGGGCAGGGCTACCGCGCGTTCGAGAAGCGCATTGCCGCGGACTTCTCGTCCGCCACGTTCTTCCTCGTCGCGGCGGCGATCACCGGCTCCGAACTCACGCTGATGGGCTTGGACATGAACGACGCGCAAGGCGACAAGGCGGTGGTGCACATGCTCGCCGAGATGGGCGCGGAGGTCGAGGTCTTGCCGGATGGCGTGCGCATTGCCGGACGCGAGCTGAAAGGCGGCGAATTCGACATGAACGCGACGCCGGACGCGCTTCCGGCCATGGCCGTGGCCGCGAGCTTCGCGGAGGGCGAGACGCGGCTCGTGAACGTGCCCCAAGCGCGGCTCAAGGAGACCGACCGCATCGCGGTCATGCACCAAGAGTTGGCGAAGCTGGGCGTGCAGGTCGAAGAACTGGAGGACGGCCTGGCCATCCAGGGCGGGAGCTTCAAGGGAGGTTCGGCGCACGGCCACGGCGACCATCGCGTCGTCATGGCGCTTGCGGTGGCGGGGCTCGCATCGCCGGAGCCGGTCACCGTCGACACGGCCGAGGCCGCGAGCATCACGTTCCCGAACTTCGCAGAGCTGGTGCAGTCCGTGGGCGGCAGGATCGAAGCGAGGTGACGCGGCCCGGCGCCACGGCGCTGGTGCTGGACGTCCACGTCCAGCACCCATTCGGCGCGGACGTTTCGTCCGCTCGCGAACCCTCGGATTCCTAGCGGACCAGGAGGTCCGCGCCTGGGGGTCACGGACGTGGACGTCCGTGACCAGTCGCCACGCGCGCCGGCCGAGCCGCATGCCTCCCCTCTGAGGGGGACTTACAGGGGGGTGTACGAACTCTTGGGTGCGTTTCTCAGAGACACTCACTTCTCATGGAGTCGACCCGCCCCCTGCCCCCTCCCTGCAAGGGAGGGGGTGACACGGCCAGCCGCCTTGCGTGTGACACGGGCGCGTGCTACTAGTGGGGGCCATGGACGACCTTATCGAACGCTTCCTCGAGCGCCTGGAGACGGAGCGCAACTTCTCCGTGCACACGCTGCGCGCGTACGGCGCGGACCTCGACCAATTCAAGCGCTTCCTGGTCGTGGAGAAGGTGGCGGGGCCGGCCGCGGTGGACCACATGGCGCTGCGCAAGTTCCTGGCGTACTTGCGCCGGCAGGAGTACTCGAAGCGCACCATCGCCCGGAAGCTCTCGTCGATCCGCACCTTCTACCGATTCCTCTGCCTGGAAGGCATCACCGAGACCAACCCCGCGGCCGCGGTGCGCACCCCGCGGCTCGACAAGCTCCTGCCCCACTTCCTCGATGGCAGCGAAATCATACGCCTGCTCGAAGCGCCGGACACGTCGAACCTCGCGGGGCTTCGAGACCGGGCGATCCTGGAGTTGCTCTACAGCACGGGGCTGCGCGTGAGCGAACTCGTGGGGCTCAACGTGGACGACGTGGACTGGTTCGGCGAGGTCGTGCGCGCCCGGGGCAAGGGCAAGAAGGAGCGCCTCGCGCCGGTCGGCCGGCCGGCCATGAACGCACTTAGGGCGTACATCGAGGAGCGCGACCTAGCGCTCAAGGGCACGACGTTCGAGCGCCGTGCAATCTTCCTCAACAAGCACGGCAAACGCATCACGTCCCGCAGCGTGCAGCGCATCCTCGACAAATACATCAAGGTGGCCGGCCTGAGCGGCAAGACGTCGCCCCACACGCTGCGGCACAGCTTCGCGACGCACTTGCTCGATCGCGGCGCGGACTTGCGCTCCGTGCAGGAGCTGCTGGGCCACGAGAACATTGCGACGACGCAGATCTACACCCACCTCACGGCCGAGCGCCTGCGCGAGGTCTACGACAAGGCGCACCCGCGCGCGTGAGCACGGAAGGGGAACCACGAAGGACACGAAGAGCGCGAAGGGGCGAGAACGTGAAGGGGGCCGCGCACCCGCACTTACGCCCGCGTGGCCAAGGCCTCGTGGATCTCGACCACGATGTCCTTCAGGTCGTAACGATACCCCCAATCCGGGTAGTGTCCCTTGAACTTCGACACGTCGCTGATCCACCAGATGTGGTCGCCCGCGCGGTGGGTCTCGCTGTAGGACCATTCCAACTTCTTGCCGGCCACCTCCTCGCAGAGCGCGATGGCTTCGAGCATGGAGCAGTTCGAATGCCGGCTGCCGCCCGCGTTGTACACCTCGCCGCTTCGGGGCGCTTGGCAGAAGTGCCAGAACATATTCACCAAGTCGAAGCTGTGGATGTTGTCCCGCACCTGCTTGCCCTTGTACCCGAATACCGTGTACGGCTGGCCCGTGATGGTGCACTTCATGAGGTACGCGAGGAACCCGTGGAGCTGCGCGCCGGAATGGTTGGGGCCGGTCAGGCAGCCTCCGCGGAAGCAGGCCGTCTTCATGCCGAAGTAGCGGCCATACTCCTGCACGAGCACGTCCGCGGCCACCTTCGACGCGCCGAACAGGCTGTGCATGCTCTGATCGATGCTCATGGTCTCGTCGATGCCGCGCTCCGCGAACGGATGCGACGCGTCGAGTTCCCATCGGATCTCCTGCTCCACCAGCGGCAGTCCATTGGGCGTGTCGCCGTAGACCTTGTTCGTGGAGGTGAAGATGAACACCGCGTCGGGGCAGTGCTGCCGGGCCATCTCCAGCAGCACAAGCGTGCCTTGCGCGTTGACGGAGAAGTCGGTCAGCGGCTCCCGCGCGGCCCAGTCGTGCGACGGCTGCGCCGCGGTGTGCACGATGACCTTCACCGATGAGCCGTACTCCGCAAAGATGCGCTCCATCGCGTCCGCGTCGCGGATGTCCGCGTTGTGGTGGTGGAACCCTGGCACGCGCTCGGCCAGGCGTTCGGTGTTCCACGCGGTCGAGGCCTCGTCGCCAAAGAAGTAGCTCCGCATGTCGTTGTCGATGCCCACGACCTCGAGGCCCTTGTCCGCGAAGAACGCGACGGTCTCCGAGCCGATGAGCCCGCCGGAGCCGGTGACGATGACGATGCCTGAGTCCATGAACAGTGGTCCTTTCCACGACGCGAGGTGTTGGCGCGCATTGTACCAAAACGGACCGGCGCTTCAAGGCGAGCACGATCGCTTCGGAGGCAGAGGGGCGCGGCAGACACGGTTGGCGGACCAACCGTGCCACACGCGACGCGCGTTGCGCTTGGGACGAGGCGGCGCTATACTCGCGCCGCGATCCCGTATTCCCGTGAGCCCACGCCATGTCCGACCTACTCCTCGCCATCGACATCGGCAACAGCCGCACCGCGCTTGGGCTGTTCGACGCGGGGCGGTTGTCCGCGCGGCACAGCGTCGCCAACGCCGGCCTGGCCACGCTGCCGCAGCGCCTGACCGAGGCCCTGGCGGGCGTCGCACCCAAGGCCGTCGCGGTCGCGTCGGTGAACCCGCACGTGTGGGAGGTCGTGCGCCAGTGGAGCCGCGACGAACTGGCCCAGCCTGCGCGGCGCGTGCGCCGCGATCTGCCGGCGGCCATGCCGCTGCGGATCGAGAGCCCCCACACCCTCGGTGACGACCGGCTCATGAACGCAGTCGCCGCGTACGCCCGCGCACGAGGCGCCGCGATCGTCGTCGACTTCGGCACCGCGACCACGTTCGAGGCCGTATCCGCGGCCGGGGAGTTCGTGGGCGGAGCCATTGCGCCGGGCCTGAAGCTCGCGGCCCAGGCGCTGCACGCGGAGACCGCGCAGTTGCCGGCCGTCGAGCCCGACGCCGCGCCGGACGCGCTGGGCCGGCACACGCGGGCGTCCATGCTCTCGGGCTGCTTCTACGGGCAGGTGGGCTTGACCAAGGAGATGATCGCGCGGCTCAAGAACGACGTTGGGGCCGACGCCAAGGTCTATGCCACCGGCGGCGACGCGGCCCTCATCGCGCCTCACGTGCCCGCAATCGACGAGGTCGTTCCCGCACTCACACTTGAAGGCATCGAGCAGACTTACCGCGCTGCGGCGATGTCTTGAGGATTCCCATGCAAGCCATCTTCACCAACGACGACGCCGGGTCTGCCCCCGGCCGGCAAATGGTCGAGTGGTTCGACACGGTGGTCGACTGGCTGGGCGGCCAAGGCATCCGCGGCACGTTCTTCTGGGTGCCCAAGCCCAGGGATCACGAGAAGGCGCGGGAGCTTTGGCGGCCGTCGCTCCTGCGCGCCCAAGACATGGGACACGACTTCCAGCTCCACGGCCACACGCACGACAACTGCCTTGAATTCGGCGTCCCCCAGGCCAGCACGCGCCGGGCCAACTCGAAGCCGTTCGACGAGTACGAAGCCAACACCGCGTACTGGCGGGAGCAGCACGCGGCCGCGAACCTCCAGCGCAAGATCGAAGAGGGCCTCGCGATCTACCGCGACACGTTCGGCGGCCGGCCCGTGGTCTTCCGCTCGCCTTGCTTGGGCGTGTGCCCGCAGATGTATGAGGCGCTCCACGCGGCCGGCATCCGCTACTCGTCGAGCCGCACGGTGAACCCCACCGCGACCGCGTACACCAAGCTGCGCGACCCTGCGCTGCGCACGTGGGCGCCGGACTTCCCCTGCACGCCGTGGACGGAGCCCCCGGGGGTGGCCGAAGTGTCCGCGGTGGAGGACCTCTGCATCACCGGCGTGCCCGCGAACGATTACCACAACCGGCTCGACCTCTACCTGGGCGAGTTGCGCCGCGTCATGGACGAAATCGGAGACGACGGAACGATCGTGCTGTGCAGCCACTACCACTCCATGATGCGCACCTGGCGCCAGACCCGGCCGCTCATGGAGCGCGTGATCGAGTGGCTTGGCGAGCAAGGGGTGACGGAATGGGTGACGTTCGCCGAGTACGTGGGGCGCGGGGAGTGAAGTGCGGCGCAGTTTGGAGTCCCGTCCGCCGTACGGCGCAATGGCGCTGACTCAAGCGATTCTGTTGTCCCGTAGGGACAATTGAGACTAGCCCAGCACTTCAGTGCTGGGGACACGGACCGCCAAATGGCCCGTAGTCCCGTAGGGACGGCTGAATGCCGAGAATGACTGCAGATGAGCGATTCCGCAGCGTTCAGCCGTCCCTACGGGACTGGCAACTTGTCGCAGATGGCACACTTCCCAGCGCTGAAGCGCTGGGCTATTCTCGGTCGTCCCTACGGGACGCCGGGCCTTAAGTTCGCACCATTGCGCCGTACGGCGGACGGTCTGGTTCGCCTCGAAGGAGGCCCTGACGGGCCTCACTATCCACGCGCGCCGACGATCCCGGCCAATCGCTCGATCATGTCCGCCACGCGCTCGCGGCGCTCGAAGATGGGAGCGGCGTCGACCGTGTACTCCGCCATGGACCGCGAGATCGAGGGCGGCACGCGGCACAGCTCTTCCGCGGCCGCGACGAGTTTCGCGTCCACGCCTGAAGCCTTCGCCTTCTCCGTGAGCCGGGAGAGCAGCGCGAGGTACTCGTAGTCCTCGATGCCGTCGCGGATCATTTCGAGCCGAATCGTGGGCACGGGCGTCATGTTGGGGCCGGGGTAGATGAGCAGGCCGTCGCCGTTGACCTTGAAGCTATTGTACGTGCCGAAGTCCTTCAGGCGGAACGGCACGTCGGGCCAGGCCGGCTTGCCCGCAGCCGGGGAGGGGAAGCCGCGCCAAAAGGACATGCACCAGTAGAGGAAGCCCGTCGCGCCGACCTGCCGCGCTTGCCAGAAGAGCACGCGGTGCTCCGTGCCCGGCCGGTCGATGAAGAAGTTGGCGAACGGCGGCTTCGGGCCGCAACACACGTAGATCCACAGCGTGTCGCCGGCCGCGAGGCGCTCTTGGTAGAAGCGCGTCGTGTCCACCCGCGACGACAGCGGGCACCAGATGTCCACGTACCCCACCAACTCCTCCGGCTTGGGGGCGCCGATGGTCTGCATGATGGGGTATTCGGGCACAAGC
>JAJRTI010000033.1 GCA_024278415.1 Planctomycetota bacterium
ATCGCGACCGGCCAGCGCCGCGTGCACATCGTCAACGTGCCGAACCGCGGCTCCGTGCCCAACCTGCCGGCGCACGCGATCCTTGAGGTCGAGGGCGTCACCGACTCCAATGGCGTGCGCAACCTGTATATGGATGAAGCGCCCACGTCGCTCATGGGCATCCTTCAGAAGCGCATCGCCTGGCAGGAACTCGTCGCCGACGCCGGGGCCAAGGGCGACCGCAATCTCGCGCTCCAAGCGCTGCTGCTCGACGAAATGGCGATTCGCCCGGAGTTGGCGTCGCAGATGCTGGATGAACTCCTCGCCGCGTCGAAGGACTATTTGCCGCAATTCTGAAGGAGACACGGAAGATGGCAGACGATGCCCCACAAGGCGGACGCGTGTTCGACCTGAACATCGGCGAGACGGCCGACTTCCGCGGCCGCGCAATCAAGCTCATTGCACTCAACGAACCGCGCGACGCCGTGCGCGGGGTGATCCGGTGCCCGTCGGTCACGCTCGAAATCGACGGCGAGCGCGCGGACGTGCCGGCCGCGCTCTACCACATGCCGCAGGTCGTCAACCGCGTGCGCATCGGCTGTTCCGTCACCCGTGGGGTCGCGGCCGCGATCATGCCGTATGCGGACCTGTTCGGGCTCGACAAGGACGCGCGCATTCGATGCTGGGAGCCGGACGCGCCGCTCTTCGGGCCGAAGCCCATGGCGTACCCCGTGGGCCAAGTGTGGTTCGCGTCCATGACGCAACTCGGCAACGAGCGCACGTACGTGGACGCGGGCGAATTGGCGCTCAACGATTTTCCCAACCGGCACATCTACCACCATTCTGGCACGGACATCGGCGGGTACGACAAGGCCACGCCGCTGTATGCGCCGGTGGCCGGCAAGCTCATCCGCCGCGGGGTCGAATGGGCCGAAGGCGAGGAGCACTACCGAGAGGCGAAGTACGACAGCATCGCGATTCGCGACGCGCACGGCTGGCGCCACGGGTTCGCACACATCGACATGATCGAGCCATCGCTCAAGGCCGGCCAGTGGGTCGAGCAGGGGCAGTTCGTCGGCGTGCTGGGCCAAACCGGCTCGTCCGGCGGCTGGGCGCATCTGCACTACAGCATGCAGCAGCTCCAACCAAGCGGCCGCTATGGCGAGGCGGACGGCTACCCGTTCGTCGTCGAGGCATATCTGCACGCGCACCCGGGCTCGCTCCTCGCTTGCGCGCGGCCCCATCGTGCGGCCGCAGTGGGCGAGCCGGTCGAGCTGGATGGCACGCGATCCATTTGCCACGGCGCCGAGATCGTGAAGTACGAGTGGCAGCTTCAGAACGGAGACGCCGTGGCCGGCCCCAAGACGACCGTCACGTACGACCGCGAGGGCATGTACTCGGAGATCCTCACCGTCACCGACGACCGCGGGCAGACGGACGTGGACTTCTGCGTGGTGCAGGTGCTGCCGCCCGACGCCGACCCGGCCAAGACGCCGCCCACGATGCACGTGGCGTACTACCCGACCCACGGCCTGCGCGCCGGCCAGCCCATTGCGTTCAAGGCGCGCACGTTCTTCGGCAGCGCGTTCGAGGCGAACGAAGCCGGCGAGGAGCGATGGGACTTCGGCGATGGTGCGCAGGCCGTCACGCGCTCCAAGGACGACTTCGACGAGCGCTGGCACGCGTACGAGAGGCCGGGGCGCTACATCGTGGCCGTCCAGCGCACCGGCAAGAACGGCCGCACCGCTACTGCGCGCTTGAAGGTCGTGGTGGGGTAGCGGCCAGCGCGCGCGGCGCCCGCACCGTGCAAGACACGCCGGTCTGTCGCGCAAGAGGGAATTCCTGGCAAGTTGGCAGTGGACTCCCACGGGGGCTCGCAGTATAATCACGCGTGAAGATCCCGCCGTCAGGTCGCCGCCTCACCGGGAAGGAGACTGGATCCGTGTCAGAGCGTCGCCAACGCCTGCGTTACATCATCCAGGGCGCTTGGGTACGATGGGAGCCGTATAGCCTCTGGCGCCGGCTCCTGGGTGGCCGGCTCCCGGGCGATGCGGAGAAGCCGGAAGAAGTCGACGAGATGATCGACATTGCGCCGGGGGGCATGGCCTTTGTCGCCGCGAAGCCGCCGGCCGTGGGCGATCGGATTATGCTGAACATTTTCGCGCCCGACGACCTCGACCCGGTGATATCCAGTGGTGTGGTCGTGACCCTGCGCAAGGACGACCAGGGCCGCGGCGGCCGCGCGGCCGTGCGCTTCGACAAGGATTTGGCCCCCGCGCTCGTGGCCAAGTACCGCATGATCGGCGTGCCCGAAGAGGAGCCCGTGGCGGAGGCCATTGAGGGCGAAGCTGTGCAGCAGGCTGAGGAGCCAGCCTCCGCGATCGACATGGGCAGATTGGGGGGGCCCTTGTCCGGCCAAGGTGAGGGGTAGGCCGTCGCGCGCGGGAGGCGGCCACGATCTCCACGAGGCCGCGGGCCGCATGAGCGGGGTGTCGGTTTTCGCACTGCGAACCAAGCTGGCACAGCCGCGCGAGGCCCGCTACTGCACCTTGATCACCACCAGCGTGATGTCGTCGTCTTGGGGATGGCCCTCCGCGAACTCGTTGACCGCCGACATGACCGCGTCGAAGATCCCCTGTGCCGATCGATCCGCGTTCGCCGACAGAACATCGCGAAGCCGGCCCCGGCCAAACAACTCGTCGCGATTGTTGTGCGCCTCCGCGATGCCGTCGGTGGTGATGACGACCACGTCGCCGGACGCGAGCGCGACAGGGCCTTCGCACTCGAACACCTGGTCGTCGAGGATGCCCAGCACGATGCCGGTGCTGGCGAGTTCCTCGATGGTGCCATCGGCCCGCCGCCGCCACAACGCCGGGTCGTGGCCGGCCGATGCCCAGGCGAGGGTCTTGGCCTCTGCGTCGATCAGGCCGTAGAAGAGCGTCATGAATCGGCTCGAGTCGGTATCGTGTACCAAGTGTTTGTTGAGCACGCTGAACAAGGACTTCAGATCCGCTCCATGCTGGTCCGCGTGCGAACGCAGCACGGCTCTTGCGGACGCCATGAGCAGCGCGGCCGCGATGCCGTGGCCGGCGATGTCTCCCACGGCCACACCGAGCTTGCCGGGCCCCAGCCCCACGAGTTCGATAAAGTCGTAGTAGTCGCCGCCCGTCTCGTCGCAGTAGATGACCTGGCCGGCGATGTCCAGCCCGTCGAGCGCGGGCGTGCCCCGGGGCAACAGATGCTGTTGGATCTCCATGGCCAGCCCGAGCGATTGCTTCATGCGCTCGCGCTCCTCCAGGTGGGGGCCCATGGCGTTGAACACCGCGCCCAGCTCCTCCAACTCGTCTCCCGTCTTGATCTCAACCCGCGTGGCGAAATCTCCGGCCCCTAGCTTCTCAGCCGCGCGGACGAGTTGCTCAACCGGTTCGGTGATGTACCGCGACGAGAAGAATGCCACGATCACGGCGGCGGCCACCACGAGGAGGGACAATGCGCCCGTGATCACGAGTGCGCGCACCACGCCGCTCATCATGTGCTCCTCGATGCGATCGGCCTCCGCCACCACGACGTCGTACGGCACGATGACCACTGGGAACACCGCCACCTCGGACATTTGGCCAAAAGCCCAGAGCGAGCGCCGGCCCTTGTACGGCATGTCTTGCACACCCGCGCACTCGCGGCACATGTTGAGCATCTCCTCGAACCCGTCGCGGTCTTCCGAGTACAGAAAGTCCGGCCGGGTGGCCTGCGTCCAATCCGCACGTTTGGTCGATTGCGCCGCACGGCGCACGACCATGACCCGGCGCTCCAAAGGCGCATCGGACGATGGCCGGACGATGGCGAGCATGACCACCGCCACTTTGTCCCATGCTTGGGGCAGACTCAAATCGGCAAAAAGCGCGTTGATGGGCACGTCGATGCCGGTCGCACCGGCGAACTGCCCGTCGGGCGCGAACACCGGCATAGACACCGAGAGCGTGATCGTGCCGGCGGACACGTCCGACATGCGCAGTGCGGAGATGCCCCCCCGCGCCTTGGCCTGCTTGTACCACGGCCGGCGCCTCGGATCGTACGTCTCAGGGTATCCGCCATGGCCGGGGTAGCTCGTGAACACGCCCGACTCCAGAGCGGTGTACTGCCAGTAGAGCAGGTCCGGCCGCAGCGCATACAGCTCACGATAGGTGTCCGGCATCGTCGCCAGCGCGGCCATGTCGCCGGCCACCGCGGCCGCGTTCACGCCCTTGGGCAAGAAGTAGACCTGCTCGTCGTACGTGATCTGCACGGGCGAGAGTTTGCCGTTGTCGTCTTTGCGCATGTGCTGCTTCGAAGCCACCATGCCGGGCGGCAAATCGTCCCCCCGGTCGTAGTCGCTTGCCAGGTAGAGCCGCCGCGTAGCCTTAGGCCGCAGCCTCAGTTTGTTCTCGACCGCGCGCGCCTGATGCGTCACCATCAGTTGTATCGTCTTGCGCTGCCGCTCCAGCATACGGCCATGCCAGTTCACGAGGGTTTGGAGATGGCTCTTGGCCTGCCCTACAAGGTAGTCCCGCGTCCCCGACGCCATCGTCGTGCTGACGCGGTACATCGTGCTTCGATTCAGAACACCGGCAAGGATCACCGGCACGAGCGAGATGGTGAGGAGGAGGAGGAGGAGTTTTTTGCGAATACGCATGGTAGAGAGCCTCGTGCTGGAACCCACGAAGTTGTCCATGAGTTATCGCCTATGCTATAGGCGTCAACGCCGAAAGTAAACCTCTTACTGGCGCGCGGTTGAATCGTGCCCCCCGGGCTGTACAATGCGAACGCCTCGAAAACGCATTGCCGCCTCCCTCCCCCCTCGACAACGGAGCCCCACGACCATGAAACTCGGAGCCATGATCTACAGCTTTGGCGCGGATATTGTGCGCGGCGAGATGACGCAGCGCAGCGCAATCGAACTGTGCGGCGAGCTGGGGCTCGCCTACGTGGATACCATGCGTTCGTACGACGACGACTGGCGCGACGTGCGCAAGTGGGTCGAAGACGCCGGCATGGCCGTGGCCTGCCACATCACCTTTGCCGACTTCGCTACGACCGACGACGCCAAGCGGACCGAAGGCATGGACATCGTGCGCGCAGCCGTCGAGGATACGGTCACCCTGGGCGCGGACAAACTCATGGTCGTGGCAGGCAACACGCCGGAGGGATCGGACCGGGCCAGCGCACAGCGCCGCGTGGGCGAGACGCTCGCCAAGCTGGGCGACGAAGCCGAGGGCGCCGGCGTGCAATTGTGCATCGAGGACTTCCCGCATCCCGACTCGCCTCATCGCACCGCGGACGAATTGCTCGAAGTGCTGGAGATCGCCGGCCCCCAGCTCGGAGTGTGCTTCGACACCGGCAACTTCTACGCCGGCGGAGACCGGCCGGAGGACGCCTGGCCGAAGCTCGATGGCCGCGTGATCCACTCGCACCTGAAGGACTGGCAGTGGGCCGACGATGGCCGGCACGCCACGCCCGATGGCCGGCGTTTCAACCCAGAACTCGTAGGCCGCGGCATCATCGACTACCCGACCGTGCTGCGGCAGATGAAGGAGTCCGGCTACGCCGGCGCGCTGAGCTTCGAGTACGAAGGCCCCATGAACCGCGCCCAAGCCGCGCGGGAGGGCATCGCCTACCTGAAGGACGCGCTGGCGCAACTATGAGGCCCCAGCCTGGCGAAAGTCTCGCATCCGTGAGACCCACCTCCCTGTTGGGCCGCGGCCCACTCCCGCGCCAAGTGCAGCATGCCGCACATTCGTATGGCCTTGTGGCGCGAGCCGCCGTTCGTCGCACGCCCGCAAGAGCGTCTCCGTCCGGTGGCATCGCAGGCACCGCGCGGAACGCACTGGCGTGCGTGCGACGAACGGCTGACGGCACACAGCTTCAAGAACGCCCCTGCGAAATGACGGATCTTGCCGAAGGAGCAACGCCTCATGATCCCCCAGTATCTCTACACGCTCTGGATCGCCGGCGGAATCGCTGCACTCGCCGGCCTCGGCCTGCTCGCCGCGGCGCGTGTCATGGACCGGCGCAACTACATTATCCAGCGCGCCACGCCCATGCCGCTTACCCTTGTGAACGAACGGGACGACGTGTGGCTGCGCGGCCAGGCTGAGACCGACGCGCCCGTCATCGCTCCCCACTTCGGCTTCCACTGCTTGCACTACGAATACAAGCTCGAGGAACGCGTGCGCAAGACGCGGACGACGAAAGACGGCAAGACCGAGACCTACCACACGTGGGAGACCCGCGAGCGCAAGTCGGACGCGGCGCGCTTCCGGCTCCTTGACGGCGACCTGTCCATCGAGATCAACGGCCGGCAGGCGGAGTTCAAGGGGCTCCAGTCAGAAACGGATCGGGAAGGCGAGTGGCGCCACACGGTCGAGTTCCTGTCCGCGCCCATCGTGCTGAGCGCGGTGGGCAGCGTGTCCGAGAAGCGGGAGCGCCTGGAGCCGTACGCGAACATCCCGCTCATGGTCACGCCGCAGACGCGGGAGGAGTTTGTAGCGTCCGCGGAGCGCGGGGAGGCGATCATGCGAGGCGTCGGCTTCTTCCTTTTCTGGGCCGGCGCTGGCGCGGCGTTTTACGGCCTGTTCGACTACACGTCGTGGCCGAGCGCGGCCGCGGGGCGCTTCAACACAAGCACCGCGGTGGCCGCGGCCGCCGCGGCCACGCTCGTGTTCGTGCCCCTGTGGGCGCTCTACATCTACAACACGTTCGTCACGTATCGCCTGCGCGTGGACAATGCTTGGCGGCAGATCGACGTAGACCTCAAGATGCGCTACAACCTCATCCCCCAGCTTGTGTCCGCGGTGCAGGGCTACATGAAGCACGAGCAGCAGGTCTTGAAGCGGGTCACGGAGCTGCGCAGCCAAGCGGTCGCCGGCGGGCCATCGGCCAAGATCGCGGTCGAGATGCCCTTGGTCGGAGCGATTCAGAACATGCGAGTCGTCGTGGAGAACTACCCCGACCTGAAAGCCCAGCCGGTCGTGGCCAAGCTGACGCGGGAGATGAAGGCGATCGAGGAAAAGATCGCGCACGGCCGCAAGACGTACAACGAGGCCGTGCGGGAGTACAACGAAAACGTGCAATGCTTCCCGCGCCTGCTCATCGCCCGGCCCTGCGGCTTCGGCGAGCGGCCGTTCTTCGCGGCCGTGGGCGAGGAGCGCGAGGCGCAGCGGGTGTGATGCCCGCCAACCGGGTCCGATCGGCAATGCGGTAGCCGTTGGCAACCATCAGGCTTTGGAGTAGAATGGCCGACGCGCCAATCCCATGAAGCTGCCATTCCTACGCAAGGCTGACCCCAACGCCGCGGCGTTCAAGTGCCCCGAGTGCAAGGCGGCGCTCGACGTGGCCGAGGTCCGCACCAACCTGAGCGTGTGCACCGAGTGCGGATACCACTTCCTGCTCTCGTGCCGCGACCGAGTCGATTCGCTGATCGACGCCGGCACGTTCGAGCCGCTGGCGGGCTGCCCGGTCGTGCACGATCCTCTTGGCTTCGCCGATGAGGAGCCGTACACGGACCGGCTGGCCGCCGAGCGCGAGGCCACGGGCCAGGACGACATGGCGTTGGCCGGCGCGGGCCGGCTGCTGGGCCATGAGGTCGTGCTCGCGGCCATGGACGTGACGTTCCTGCGCGGCAGCATGGGCGTGGCTGTGGGCGAGTTGGTTGCCGCGGCCGCGGAGCGCGCGCTCGACCACGCGCAGCCGCTGGTCGTGGTCGCCAACTCCGCCGGCGGCGCCCGCATCCACGAGGGAGCGTTCGCGCTCATGCAGATGGCCAAGACGGCCGCGGCCGTCGCGCGGCTCGACTGCGCCGGCGGGCTGTTCATCTCTGTCATCGCCAACCCCACCATGGGCGGCGTCATGGCCAGCTTCGCCGGCCTGGGCGACGTGACGCTGGCCGAGCCGGGTGCGGTCGCCGGCTACACGAGCGCGCAGATCATCCAGCAGACCGTCAAGAAGGATCTGCCCGACGGCTTCCAGACCGCGGAGTATCTCCTGGCGCACGGCTTTGTCGACGCGGTGGTGCCGCGGCCGAAGCTGCGCGGCGAGATTGCGCGGATCATCGCACTCTGCAGCGGTAGAGCCGACGGATCAGACTGATCGGACGGATCAGACCGATCGGCCCGTATCAACCGACAACCGCCCCATGCCCCCCTCCCTCACCATCGTCGCCCCCATGTTCAACGAGGAGGCCAACGTCGCGTCCACGGTGCAGCAGATCCGCGACACGATGAAAGATTTCGAGGGCGAGTGGGAGTTCGTGATGGTGAACGACGGCAGCACCGACGGCACGCTGGCCGCGGCGCAAGCCGAGGCGGACGCGGACGAGCGCATCCGCGTCGTGTCGTACCCGCGCAACCGCGGCCGGGGCTACGCGCTGCGCACCGGGTTTGCCGCCGCGCGGCACGACATCGTCGTGAGCACCGATTTCGACCTCAGCTACACGCCCGACCACATCCTCAAGCTCTACGCCGCGCTGCGGGACAACCCGGGCGTGGACGTGGTGCTCGGCTCCGCGTACATGCCGGGCGGCGCGGTGGAGGGCGTGCCGTTCAACCGCATCTTCTGGAGCCGGCTCGGCAACCGCGTCTTGAGCTGGGCGTTCGGCGGGCAGTTCAAGACCATCACCTGCGTGCTGCGCGGGTACCGACGGCACGTGCTCGACGCGATCGAGCTTCAGGCCGACGGCAAGGATATCCACCTCGAGATCCTCTCCAAGGTCGTCGCGCTCGGCTACCCGGTGCTGGAGGTCCCGGCCACGCTGCGGTGGCGCAAGAAGGGCGTGTCGAAGTTCAAGCTGCGCAAGACAAGCGCGTCGCACCTGCTCTTTAGCGTGCTCGAACGGCCCATGATGATGTTCGGCGTCATCGGCCTGGCGCTGCTCGCGGTCGGCGCGGTGGTGGGGCTGTATCTGCTGCGCGAGTTCTACGTGGGGCTCACCAACCCGGCCGACCCGTTCAACCCCGATCGGCCGCTCATGACGGTGCTCGTGGTGCTGCTGCTCGCGGGCGTGCAGTTCCTCGCGTTCGGGTTCCTCGCGATCCAGATCGTGTCGCTGCGCCGGGAGCTGTACGTGATCCAGCGCGCGTTCCGGCAGGTCAGCAAGCGCCTGGGGCCGCGGGGCGAGGGCGACAAGCCATGAGGAAGCGGGGAGTGGCCTGCCTGCTTGTGACTATCGTGCTCTTGGGCGTGTGCGTGTGGTGGGCCGGCGCGGGCAAGTTCGTCGAGGCGTTCAAGCTGCCCAACTATGGCGTGGTCGCGCTCGCGTTGCTGTTCACCCCGGTGTTGATCTTGCTCAAGGCGTCGCGCTGGCACATGCTCGTGCGTTCCCAGATTGCGGACGCCGCGTTCGCGGGCAGCCTCAAGTCGTACCTCACAGGCCTCATGCTCGCGGCCATCACGCCGCTATCCGCGGGCGAGGTTGCGCGGGGCGTGTATGTGTCCGCGACGCGGCGCGTCGAGTTGACCGGGCTCGTGCTCGTGGACAAATTCTTCGACCTGACTGCGGTCTGCCTGTGCGGATGCGCGGGGATCGCGCTGCTGGGCTATCCATGGATCGGCGCCGCGGCCGCGGCCGCGATTGGCGTGGCTTGGTGCATTGCCCGGCGGGTGATGGTGTGGCTGGCCGCGAGCGAGTGGGCCGCGAGGCGCCACCTCGTAAGCCGCATCGCAGAGGCCTTGGGCGCGCTGCACGGCGCGTTGATCGCGAAGTGCTTGGCTGTGGCCCTGGTCAATTTCGTCGTGTACTACGTGCAGGTCTACGTCGTGTTTCGTTCCTTCGGCCAGCCCCTGCCGCTGGCCGCGGTGTCCGCGTTCCCTCTCATCACCCTCAGCACGGTCATCCCCTTCGCCGTCGGCGGGCTGGGGATTCGCGAGCTGTGCGCGCAAGTGCTGCTCGCCCAGTTCGGCATGGACAAGGCCGTGACGGTGAGCGCGTACCTCATTCAGCACGTACTTGTCATGATTGTGCCTGCGCTCGTGGGGGGGCTGTGGCTGGGGGAGCTGCCCGTGAAGGCGGGCGAGGGGGACGAAATGGGGGAATGATGGCCCACTGTTGCCGTGGGGAATCCTCCCGGAGGATGTTGCCGACGCCGCCCGCGTTGACTCGTCTG
>JAJRTI010000596.1 GCA_024278415.1 Planctomycetota bacterium
CGGAGTGACCTTCGACGCGGCATAGCCCTCGCCCACACCGCTCCCGATCGCGCCAAAGCCCATGGCGATGGCCGCACCCAGATACGAAGCTGCTTGCGTGAATTCAGCGACGGTCATAGAGGTCAGAGGTCAGAGGTCAGAGGTCAGAAGTCAGAAGTCAGAAGTTCTCAGCCGTCACTTTCCTCGTCTTCTGCCAACGCTACCGAGATGTACGTCATGGACAGCATGGCAAACACAAACGCCTGCACCGCACCCACAAACAGGCCGAAGAAAACCATAATGACGAGCGGGATGCCAACGAACACCGGCAGGAAAAACTTCGAGTAAATCAGCCACGAGATGACGACGAAAATCACCGCGCCGCCAAAGATATTCCCATACAACCGAAACGGCAGCGACACGCTCTTGCCCACCTCGCCCACAAAGTTCAGCGGAGCCATGGGAAGGTTCGGCACTTGCTTCTTCTGGAACCCCAACACCGCGGTGAACACGATCCCCGCGGCCAGCAACCCGAGAACGGCGAAGGTCGCGGCCTTGCCCGTGGCCGACGCGGTCGGCAGCACGGCCGCGCACACCTCCGACGCCACCCACGCGTACAGCCCCACCGTGATCAGGCCGAACACCGCCGCGATGATCTTGCCGCCCAGGCCCTCGGCCGGGAACGCCGGCTCGAAAAACTCCCACCACCACGTGCGAAAGCCCTTCACCACGATGCAAGACAGATGCGCCGTAGCAATGGCCAGCACCGCCAAGGACAGGGGGGTATTCAGATCTTTCGTGGGCTCGTGGAACCCTGGCACCAACCCGATCATATTGCTGAACCACACGAACAGGAAGATGGTGCCCACAAACGGCAAATACTTCCGGCCCCGCTCGCCCAAGGCTTGCTGCGTCAGGGAATCGAAGAAATCCACCAACAACTCCATCGCCAACTGCCACCGCCCTGGCACCTCCGTCATGCGCCGGGTCGCCATCCACCCTCCAAACACCAGCACGGCCCCCACCAGCCAAGACATGTACAGGGTCATCATATTAAATGACAACCCAAACAACTCCACCGGGGCATGAGGGGCGATCTGCATGGCTAGGGGATCAGGGGCCGAGACGAGGCGGCCGTAGTCACAATCACAATCACGTTGACAATAAACAGGCTGAGGAAGGCCGCCAAATTCTGGACTTGCTCGAGTGAGAATGCCAAGGCAATGGCGACCGCTGCGAGAAGGAACGACTCGACGCGGCCGCGCACCAAAATGCGCTTCTGCTCGCCATCGTCGGCGTTTGCGAAGCGGATGAGGTAATACGCGCGCCGGCGAAACCTGGCGATGCTGCATGCCGCGCCGAGCGCGATGCCAAGCGCGACGGGCTGCCCCGCTTGGGTCCACACCAGACTTCCCAGCGCCAAAGCGATGCTGACCCACAGTGCGCGGCGGGTGACCTCGCGCACGTACGCGTCAAACTCAGCGTGTGAAGCAGCCTGGGGCATGGCGGGCGCTGGATGCGGAGTTCTCGATGGGCTATCGTGTCGCCTTCATGATGAGGACGTACGCGCGCCAGAAGCCGCCGGCAATGCCGGCAACCAGGCACACGATCAGCAGCACAGGAAACGTGCCAAGCAGCCGGTCGAGGTATAGGCCCAAGCCGAATCCTCCGAGGATGCATGCGAGCACCACGAAACCGAGTTGGCTCACGATCGCCAGCGTTCGGCCTAGGTCGTCGCGGTTTGAGGGCTCTTTCGACACGGCGTCTTTGTGGCACCCCATCAAGTCGGTCCGCCCGGCTCAGCCTGCCCCAACAGAGGCGGCAATCCAACCTTGCCGGTTGACCGACAAACTAGAGAGATTATCATCCGTGCCCCGTCAAGTCAAGGGGGCAACGCCGCGCCGCGCCTTGACTGCCCGATGGGTCGCCGCTACACTCTTGGGCTCCCACTTGATCCCCAAATGAACAAATGAGACCCGGAAGCAGTGGCGAAAAAACGTCAAACGCTTCCCACAGTACAGCGTATCTAGCCATACGTCCCGGCGCCAGCGCGCCATCTTAAACTGCTTTGCAATCCGCGGCATTCCACCGGTCCTCAATATGGGAGGTCATTGACCCGTGGCCATTATTGAAGTTCGAGACCTCACCAAGCGCTACGGCGACAACCTGGCCGTAGACAACGTCTCGTTCGACGCCAACGAAGGCGAGATCATGGGCCTGCTCGGGCCCAACGGCGCCGGCAAGACCACGACCATGCGCATCCTCACGTGCTTCATGCCGGCCACCTCCGGCACGGTCAAGGTCGCCGGCTACGACGTGTTCTCGCAATCGCTCGACGTGCGCAAGCGGATCGGGTACATGCCCGAGAACGTGCCGCTTTACAACGAGATGCGGGTGGCCGAGTATCTGCTCTTTCGCACCAAGATCAAAAAAGTGCCGCGCGCCAAGCGCCGGGCCACGATTGAATCCGCCATGGAAAAGTGCGGCATCACCAACGTGACCGGCCAGGTCATTGGTACGCTGTCTCGCGGGTATCGCCAGCGCGTGGGCCTGGCGGACGCGCTGCTTGGCGAGCCGCCCATTCTGATCTTCGACGAGCCGCTCGTCAGCCTGGACCCCAACCAGCAAACCGAGGCCAAAAACCTCATCACCGGGCTGCGCAAGAACCACACCGTCATCTTCTCCAGCCACATCCTCCACGACGTGGAAGAGGTCTGCGACCGGCTCGTCATCATTAGCGAGGGCCGCATCGTGGGCAAGGGCACGCCGGAGGAGTTGACGCAGCAATTCGTCAAGGGCGCGACCGTCATCGCCGAAGTGCGCGGCCCGGCCAACGAGGTGAAGGCCGAGATTGAGAAGACGCCGGGCGTGAAGGAAGTCGTGGTCGAGGGTGCGGGCGATACGGCGGCGTTCCACGTGGTGGCCAACGACGGCGCAGACCCACGCGAGGCCATTGCCCAAGCGGTCGTGGGCAAGGGATGGGGCCTGCGTGACATCCGATCGGCCAAAATGGACCTCTCCCAGATCTTCGCTCGCCTGACCCTTGGGTCACAGGAGGCCAAGTAGCCATGACAGCCGTTCCCCCTCTCCTCAGGCGTGAAGCCAACGCCATTCTGCTCTCGCCCATTGCGTATGTGGTGACGGCGGTGTTCCTGCTGCTGTCTGGCTTCTTCTTTTACATGATCACCGTCAGCTCCCGCGAGCCCAACCTCCGCGGGGTCATGGAGATCATGGGGCAGACGCTGATGTTCATCACGCCCATGATCACCATGCGTCTGCTGTCGGAAGAGGCCAAGTCGGGCACGCTCCAGACGCTCATGACCGCGCCGGTGACCGACTTCGAGGTCGTTTTCTCCAAGTACCTGGCGGGCATGCTCTTCTTCTGCGTCATGATCGCACCGACGATTGTGTACGGCATCATCCTCTACGTGCTCGCGGAGCCCAACCCCGACTTGGGCCAGATGATCGCCGGCTACATCGGCCTTTTCCTCTTGGGCAGCTTGTTCATATCCATCGGGCTGCTCTTCTCGTCGCTGACGCAGAATCAGGTCGTTGCCGCAATCAGCACGCTGGTGGCGCTGCTGCTGCTGTGGGTGATTGGTTGGGCCTCGTCGCAGACGGCCGGTGTGATGAAGAACGTACTAGAGTACATCAGCGTCTTCAAACACATGGCCTCGTTCAGCAAAGGCCTCATCGACACTCGTGACGTGATCTATTACGTGAGTGTCACCGCGTTCGCGCTGTTCCTCACTGTGCGCTCCGTTGAGAGCCGGAAGTGGAGGTAATCGGGCCCATGCAACGCCAAGGCACGACATTATGGCAACTGCTGACTCGCTGGCTTGTGCTCGTGGGCCTCTTGGCTACGCTGTCCGGCGTGGTGGGCATGGCGTACGCGGACCAATGGGAGTCCGTGGCCGGCTGGGCCACGTTCGGCGCGGGCTTTGTGGTCATGGTCGTCTGCGCGGTCATGAACATGGGCTGGCTCATAGCGGCCCTCGTGAGCAAGCGCGCGCTCATCGCGCTCAACGTGTTCGTCATGAGCGTACTTGCCGGCGCGATCATGGTCGGCGCCAACTACCTCGCGGAACGCCGCCTGCCGCTCAAGCTGCGGCGCATTGACATCACGTCGCGCGGGCTGAACAAGCTCAGTTCCAAGACGCGTAATCTGCTCGAAGGCCTGGACAAGAAGGTGCAGGTGTGCGCGCTGCTCTCTCGGCCCGATATCGCGGAGAAGCTCCAAGACTTCCCGTTTGCGGCCGAAGTGCGGGATCTGCTCGACGAATACGCCGCCAGCTCGCCCAACCTGAGCGTGCGCTACATCGACATGATGCAGGACCCCAAGGCGGCCTGGGAGTTCATTATCTGGATCAAGCTGCCCACCGTGCTCAAAGAGCACGGCGTCGACGCGGCCGCGTTCAAGAAGGCGTTCAGCAAGGCGAAGGTCGACACGCTCGACGGCTTCAACCTGTTGCGCACGATCAAGACATGGGACGACGCGGAGGGCAAGATTCAAGAGATCGTGAACCGGCGCACGGGCCCCACGCTCGAAGAATTGCTGCTCGGCAAGAAGAAGGACGCAGACGCAAAGCAGGAGCAAAAGAAGGAGGCCGACCAGCTCAAGAAGAAGCTCACGAATTTCCTCGCCAACGTCACGGCCGTGCTCGACAAAGCGAAGCTCGACACGGACCAGAAGGAAAAGCTCCTCAAGGCGATCCAGGACGTTGACATCCCCGAGCCCGAGGCCAATTCGGTCATCTTCGTGTGCGGCAAGAAGAGCAAGCACGTGAAGCCGTATGACATGGTGAACACGGACTACGGCAATGGGATGAACACGAGCCGCGAGCCGACCAAGACGCTCAAGGCGGAGGACGCGTTCACGGCCGCGATCATGGAAGTGCTCGACCAGAAGCAGAAGAAGGTCTACTTCGTCGAGGGCTTTGGCGAGCATCGCACAAGCGAATGGGGCAACAAGGGGTATTCCCAGATCAAGAGCGAGATCGAAAAAGCGAACATGGAGGTCAAGACGCTCGACCTGGCCCGCGAGGGCAAAGTGCCCGACGATTGTGACGTGCTTGTGTCGGCCGGGCCGAGGGTGCCGTACGGCATGGCCTCGATCATGGCGATACGCAAGTACCTCGCGCGCGGCGGCGCTCTGCTCGCACTCGGGGAGCCGCTCGAGCCGAATCTCGAGCGCTTCGAGCGCAAGCCTTCGGGCATGGCGCCGTTGCTCAAGCAGTACAACATCGATATGCGCGAAGACGTAAGCGCGCTCGACGTGACGTACGTGCCCGTGCTGACCAACAAGGGCATCGGCCGGCAGGCCCAACTGTCTTACTCCGTGCTCACGGCCAAGTACCCCAAACACCGCATCGTCGAAGACATGCAAGGCCGCATCACCCAGTTCAGCGGCGCGTGCTTCGTGGACGCGGCCGCGAAGCCGGCCAATGCCGATTTCGTGGCGACGCGCATCGTGCAAGGCTCGAAGGACGGCTGGGGTGAAACCGACCTGGCCGCGCTGCGCAAGGGCCGTGCAAGCAAGGATCCGGCCACGGACGTGATGCCGCCCGTGCCGATCGGCGCGGCCGCACAGCGCAAGGTAGAGAAGGAAGGCGAGAAGAGCGCGCGCATCGTCGCAATCGGCGACTCGGACTTCGTGACCAATGCCGCGCTCAAAGCCGCGCGCAACAACGGCGACCTGCTGGTCAACGCGGTCGCGTGGCTGGCGCACAAGGAATCCCGCATCGGCATCGGTCCCTCCGCCGGCAAGGTGGCGAAGCTCGTCCTCTCCAAAGAAGACCGCAACGGCATCTTCTACGCGGCTGTCGTGGGCCTGCCTTGCGCCTGGGTTCTCTTCGGCCTGTTCGTGCTGCTCATGCGCAGTCTGCGCAATGTGGGCCTGACCCGATCCAGCCTGACCAGGCTTGGCCTGCCCGTGGGCCTGCTGCTGGTGGTCGTAGGCGCGGTGGCGGGCAAGCTGGGGGCGGCCGCCGCCCTGGCGAGGGGCTTCGAGGCCGCGGGCGCAATCGTGTTTGTCCTCGCCCTCATTGCGGGCCGCGGTTTCGTCAAGGGCCTCTTCAGCCGGCGCCGCATGGCCGGCGCGAACACGCTTGTCATGGTCGTGCTCGGTTTCGCGATCGTAGCGATGGTCTGCTTCGTGTCCACTCGGCGCTACCTCCGCTTCGACTGGACGAAGGGCCACTCGTTGGCCCTGTCGGACGCCGCGGCCCAGGTCGTGAAGGGCGTGAAAAAGTGGATTACGATCTACGCGATGTATCCTGAAGCCGTGGCGAACCAGTACCCTATCTTGTCCAAGATCAACAACGACTTGGAGGAGTTCGCCTACAACTCGCCGTACGTCAACATCAAGTTCGTGCCCCACGATCCTGACAAGCGCAAGGCATTCTTCCAGGCGCTCAAGCTGGAGCCTGATGAGCGCACCATCGTGGTGTTCCAACGGGCTGACGCGGACGAGACGAAGGTGCGGTACCTCACGTTCGAAGACATGATCCAGCAGGACATGGACCAGCGCATGATGATGCAGATGCGCATGCAAGGCATGCCGCCTCCACCGCCCAAGTACAAGGGCGAGCAGGCGCTGACCAATGCGCTCAAGTTCGTGGCTGAGGACAAGGACACCACCCTCTACTTCACCACCGGCCACGGCGAACGCAACATCGAGAAGCGCAAAGGCGACGGCTTCGGCGATGCACACGACGCGCTCCGCCGCGGCGGCTACCGGGTCAAGACCGTGAACCTCCTGGAAGCCGGCGAAGTGCCTGAGGACTGCGACGTGCTCATCGTCGCCGCGCCCACGAAGCCGTTCGAGCCTGAGGCCATCGACATCCTGCGCCGCTACTGCAAGAACAACGGCCGGCTATTCGTGATGCTCGAACCCGCCATCCGAGGCCAGGCGCCTTCGGGCCTGGCCGGGTTGCTGGCCGATTACAAGATCAACGTCGACGAATCCGTGCTCGTGGTCGATTCGGCCGAACGGGCGCGTCTGACACGCGACATGCGGCTGGTGCGCGTGAAGCAACCGAGCGTGAAGATTCGCGTGACTGGGAGCGGCTACTCGTTCCCCGAGGTGACCGAGAAGCTCCGCAGCATGGGCCTGCCGACGGTCTTCTACGTGGCGTGCAAGGTCGCGGCCGTGGAATCTCCCAAGCCGCCACCATACGGCGGCCCGCCGCCAGACGACGGCTCGCCCTACAAAGCGTCGAAGTTGCTCGAAGCCTCGCCCGATGGCTGGGGCGAAACCAACGTCAGCGCCGATGGCATGGCCCAGAAGGGCGACGACGACATGAACGGCCCCATCCCGTTCGCCGCGGTCGAGGAGCCCAAGCCCAAGCCGCGCCAGCCTTGGATGCCGCCAGAGGCGACAAAGGAGGCCGCCGGCCCGCGTATCGTGTGCGTGGGCGACGCGGACTGGCTGTCGAGCTACTTCCTCAAGGCCGGCAACAATGCCAACGAAGACCTGCTCATGCGCTGCGTGAGTTGGCTCGCGAAGGACGAGGGCGAGATCAAGATCTACCCCGTGCCTCTCCAGCCCACGCGCATGCCTGAACTCAAGCCAAATCAAAAACGCTGGACGTTCGCTGTTTCCATGATCGGCCTGCCGCTGTTCTGGATCGCGATCGGCTTGCTCGTCTGGGGCATGAGGCGGCTCAGGGGGTAAGACGTAAGGAGTAAAGCGTAAAACGCAAATGCGCGGAGTTCATGGCGGTCGCGCAACTCTCTGCTTACGTTTGACGTTTGACGTTTGACGTTTCAAGCCCCACGCCCTGAATTGCCAAGACACACGACCCACCCACCACCCAACCACCGCACAGCACAGCCGGAGGTCCCATCCATGAATTTCCGAACCACCATCATCCTTCTCGTGATCGTGGTCGCAGGAGGCCTGTACATCGGCCTCGTGGAGCGCAAGCAAAAGAGCGCGGAGGATATTGAGAAGGCGTCCAAGAAAGTCGTGGGCATCGAAAACCTTGCCGACAAGGCTACTAAGATCCGCATCCAGGCCGAGGCCGGCGAGGCGATCGTGTGCGAACGCAACGGCGAAGGCGCTGACGCCAAGTGGACCATCTCCAAGCCGCGCAAGCTGCGCGCGGACAAGTCCGACGTGCGCAGTATCCTCAGCGACCTGGAGTTCCTGGAGAAGAAGGGCGTCGCAGACAAGCCCGACCTCGCCAAGTACGGCCTCGACAAGCCCCGCGGCAGCATCGCCTTCTGGATCGGAAAGGACAAGAAGACTCTGCTCATTGGCTCGAAAGCGCCTGACGGAAACAACGTGTGGGCCAAGATGGACGGCGTCGACCAAGTCTACCTCGTCGGCAAATCCATCTTCGACAAGGCCAAGAAGGGCGTGAACGACCTGCGCGACCGCAAGATCTTCAGCGTGAAGAAGGACGACGTGACCCGCATCGTGATCAAGCCTTCCAAGGGCGCGGAGATCGAATGCGCCATGGAGGCGACGGGCTGGGCGCTCAAGAAACCCGTGGCCGACCAGGCCAACAAGAAAGAGGTCGATAAGATCATCGACAAGCTCAAAGACCTCACCGTGGACAAGGAAGACTTCATCGATGAAGAGGGCAAAAACCTGGCCAAGTACGGCCTGGACAAGCCGCAACTCGTGGCCGAGATCTACCAAGGCGACGTGGCGCAGACGATGCTCGTGGGCAAGGTGGTCGATGGCAAGAGCGACAAGGTCTACGCCAAACGCAAAACCGAGCCCGCGATTGTCGAACTCAAGAAGGACTTCCTCGACGACGTGAAGAAGAAGCCCCAAGACCTGCGCGACAAGAAGCTGGCGCGGTTCGAAAAGGCGGACGTGACCGCGGCTGAGATCAAGGTGGCCGGCAAAGACATCTCCCTGAAGAAGGAAGAAGGCGACTGGAAGATGTCCAAGCCCAAGGAGATGAAGGCCGACACCACGGAAACCGAGAACCTCTTCGGCGACGTGAGCAAGCTCGAAGTGGCCGAGTTCGTCAACGACGCGCCCAAGGACAAGGACCTGGCCGCGTACGGGCTCGACAAGCCCCAGGCCGAAATCGCGCTCACGCTCAAGGACGGCAAGGCCGCGCCCAAGCTGCTCGTGGGCGCCAAAAAGAAGGACTCGGACCAGTACTACATGAAGCGAGACGGCCAGGCCCCCGTGTTCCTCGTCGACGCGAAGGATCTCATGGAAAAGCTCGGCGCGGGCTACCTGACCTTCCGCAAGCACCTCGTGCTTGAATTCACCAAGGTCAACACCAAGAAGCTCACAGTCAAGCGCAAGGACAAGACGTTTGTCTGTGAGGCCGACCCGAAAGAGGCCGGCAAGTGGAACCTGACCCAGCCGATCAAGGCTGAGGGCGACAAGACGGACATCGACAACATCCTGTGGGATATCTCGTACCTGCGCGCAAAGACGTTCGTGGCCGAGAATCCCAAGGATCTGAAGCCGTACGGCCTCGACGCCCCCGCCATCGTGGTTACGGTCGTGTATGACAAGGAGATGAAGGGCGAGGCCGGCAAGAAGGACAAGGACAAGAAGAAGGAAAAGGTCTCCGTGACCAAGGTCCTCATGATCGGCAAGAAGGCCGGCGACGCGTACTACGCCAAGCTCGGCGATAGCGGGCTCGTGTTCAAGATCGGCGAGTCATACGTGAAGAACCTCCAGGCCGAACTGGCTTCCAAGACGATCATGGAGACCACCAAAGCCAACGTGAAGGCCGTGACCCTCGCGTACGCGGCCAAGACTGTGAAGTTCGAGAAGAAGGACGACAAGTGGCAACTCGGCGGCAAGAACTATGACAAAGACAAGGTCGACGAGATCTTGGACAAGCTGTCCTCGTTCCGCGCCAAATCCATCGCAGCCTACTCGGCCAAGGATCTGAAGCCTTACGGCCTGGACAAGCCTTACCTCACCGTGGGCCTCGCGGTGGGCGATGGTGAGAAGACGGTCATGATCGGCGCCAAGAAGGGCGACGACGCGTACTACGTCAAGGCCGGAGGCAAGGATTTCATCTACGTGGCCGACAAAGCTGACGTGGAGAAGCTCGAAAAGGAGAAGCCTGAGGCGCCGAAGCCGGTCCGGGCTGAGGCCAAGAAGCCAGCCAAGACCGGAGCCAAGGCTGCGGACAAGAAGTAGCCCCACGCGACTACCCTATGCCGCGGTTCCAGGCCGCGGCACTTTTCGTTTACGGACGCTGTTCTGCCATACGGGAGGCCTCCAACGAATTCAGATAGACAACGAATAGGGAGGAAGGGCGGATTGGCCACGCATGTTGGCCTCCATGGTGTGGGGCCCATTCCGAACCAATGGCTCTTGGGCGCCAGCAACCGTGGCGCGTCCGGGAGCGTTGTCCGTCGTCTTGTCTGTCATTCGTTGTCTATCTGAATTCGTTGGAAGCTTCCGAAGGGAAGGAGACACCGCCATGACCCATCACGCGAGACGGTTTGTCGCCGCGGCCATCGTGGCCACAGTGCTCCCCTGTGCGCAGGCCAGCCGCGCGACGCGGCGCACGCCGGTCGTCGTGGCCGTGGAAAAGACGGCCCCCGCCGTGGCGAACATCAGCACCGAAGAGGTCGTCATCCAGGGCTACCGCGATCCCTACTGGGGCTCTCGCGATCGCTTCTTCCACGACATGTTCGACGACTTCTTCGGCCGCTACTACTACCGCAAGGCCAAGGTGGCTAAGCCCCTTGGGTCCGGCGTGCTCATCGACCCCGATGGCTATGCCGTCACCAACGAACACGTCATCAGCCGTGCGACGAACATCAAGGTGCACCTCTCGGGTTCGAAGACCATTTACGACGCGACGCTCGTGAGTTCCGACGCGGAGCAGGATCTCGCGGTCATCAAGATCAACTCCGACAAGCCGCTGCCGTTCATCCGCATGGGCACGTCGAAGGATCTCATGCCCGGCGAGACGGTCGTAGCCATCGGCAACCCCTTCGGCTACGAAAGCTCCGTCACCACCGGCGTGCTGAGCGCCACAGGCCGCGACATCCAAGTGCCCACGAGCAAGGGCAACATCGTCTACAAGAACCTCATCCAGACAACCGCGCTCATCAACCCTGGCAACAGCGGCGGCCCCCTCATCAATATGGACGGCGAGCTGATCGGCATCAACACGGCGATTCGCGCCGACGCGCAAGGCATCGGTTTCGCCATCCCGGTCGACAAGGTCCGCGAGGTGGTCGCGACGCTATTCAGCTTCCAGGTCAAGAAGAAGCTTTGGCTCGGCGCGACAGTCGAGGCTGGCAAGGCCGGCGTCGTCGTGAAGTCGGTGTACGACCAGAGCCCGGCCCAAGCGGCCGGCCTGCGCAAGGGCGACGTGATCGTGCAGGCCGATGGTGCGTCTGTGCGCGACCTGTTTGGCTATGCGAAGTACATGTTCAAACGCCGCGTGGGCGACACCGTGCGCCTGGCGGTTGACCGCCACGGCAAACGGCGCACGGTCGCCGTCAAGCTTCAAGCCGTGCCCAAGCCCTCGGGCGAAAAACTGGCCCAGAAGAAGCTAGGCCTCACCGTGCAGACGCTCACTCCCGCGCTCGCCCGAAGGCTGCGCATGCGGCTGGGCGAAGGCGTGCTGACCGTCGACTTGCAGCCTGGCAGCCCAGGCGACGAGGCCGGCCTCAAGAGCGGCGACGTGATCGTGCAAATCGGGCGCTACCTCGTTCGCAACGTCGATGAGTTAGGCACCGTGCTGGAGGCCATTCCGGCCGGCGCCGTCGTGCAAGTCATTGTGGTCCGCCAAGGCAGCCTCGGCCGCACCAGGATCCAAGTGAGGTAACCCACATGGCGCCGCGAACGTGGCAATGGCTAATGCTTGTGCTGGCGGCGCCCTTGCCCGCGTTCGCACAGGCGCAACCCACCTTCACGGCCAAGCTCGTGGCGAGCGAGATCGCCACCGACGGCCGCGCGGTCGTGGTGATTGACGTGTCGTGGGTCGAGGTGGCCGGCCGCAGCCTCCGCGTACTCACGCCCCGCGCGCCTTCGCCGAAAAACTTGGAGCTGGAAAACGTCGCAACCGAAATCACCAGTGCGCCGGCCCCGGACGGCACGCACCACCGCGTGCGGCTCACGTGCGCGTTCAAGCCCCTTGAGCCCGGCGACGCCGAGACCGGCCCCATCGAGGTGCGCTACCTGTCGACCGATCTCGCGCAGATCGTGTCCGGCCACGGCGTCAATGCGGACGGCCGGCAGCACTTCACGCACACGGTCAAGTCCATGTCCGTGTACGTCGCCAACCGCTCGCGCACGGTGCTGCTGATCGTGCTGGCCGCGCTGGCCCTGGTGCTGGTGGCCGCGTCCGTCGCCATTGTGGCCGCGCTCGTGAAACAATCAAAAACCCCAGCCGCGGAGCCGGCCTTGGACGCGGCCGCGAGCGCAGAGAAAGCCGCACTCGACCGGCTGCATGCCTTGCGGACGCTTCGCATCGAGGGCGACACGAAAGGCTATGTGGGCCGCGTGGCCGAGTTGCTCTCGCAGTACGTGGCAGACAAGTTCGGCGCCGACGCCGCGGACGCGGCAGCCCTGGCAGCACACCTAGACGAACACGCCGCGCGGCGCCTCGCCGAACTCGTCGAGCGCGCCGAAAAGATCCAATACGCCGGCGACCCACCGACCGACGACGAGCTGAATCGCATCGCCGCATTCGCCGAGGATCTGCTGCGCAAGCAGATGCCTGACGCAGATGTGGACCTGCGAAGCAAGATTCGGATGAAGGAGTGATACGTGAGGCGTGAAGCGTGAAACGTAAGCGGAGGCGCTTGCGGAGAGTAGCGCCCCCCCCTTACGTTTTACGCTCTCACGTTTCACTCCTTACGTTTTAGGAGTCCCCCATGACCCACGACGTTGAACAAATCCGCGAGATAGTCGAGGAAGCCAGCCAGCACACGCAGCGTGTGATCGAGCAAGTGAGCCAAGTCATTGTCGGCCAGCAGTATATGGTCGAGCGTCTGCTCATGGGCATGCTCACCAGTGGCCACGTGTTGCTCGAAGGTGTGCCGGGCTTGGCCAAGACGCTTTGCGTCACCACGCTCGCCCAGTGCCTCGAAGCCAAGTTCCAGCGCCTTCAGTTCACGCCGGACCTGCTGCCCGCAGACCTCGTGGGCACACAGATTTACCACCCTAGCACCGGCGAGTTTACGCCCAAGAAGGGCCCCATCTTCGCCAACATCGTGCTCGCGGACGAGATCAACCGCGCGCCGGCCAAGGTGCAGAGCGCGCTGCTCGAAGCCATGCAGGAGCGGCAGGTCACCATTGGCGACGACACCTTCCCACTCGAGGAGCCGTTCCTCGTGCTCGCCACACAAAACCCCATCGAGCAAGAAGGCACGTACCCGCTGCCCGAAGCGCAGGTCGACCGCTTCATGCTCAAGCTCAAGATTACCTATCCCAACAAGCAAGAAGAGCGTGAGATCCTCGACCGCATGGCCAGCACGGCTCCCAAGGTCGGCGTCGAGCCGGTCATCACGCCCGCCGACGTGCTGCATCTGCGGTCCGTCGTCGACCAGATCTACATCGACGACAAGATCAAGGACTATATCGTCGACGTGGTCTTCGCCACGCGCGAGCCCGAGGCGTACGGCCTGGAGGACTTGGTCAAGTTCATCCAATACGGCGCGTCGCCTCGCGCAACGATCTACCTCACGCTCGCGGCCAAGGCCCACGCCTTCCTCCGCGGCCGCGGCTACGTCTCGCCGCAGGACGTGAAGTCCATCGGCATGGACGTGCTGCGCCACCGCGTCATCATCACGTACGAAGCCGAAGCCGAAAACAAGACGGCCGAGGACGTGGTGCAGACCGTGTTTGACCACGTGGAAGTGCCGTGAGTGAAACGTAAAACGTGAAGCGTGAAGCGTGAAGCCGACAGCACTGCGCCGTCAACCATCAACCATTCCGCCCCCCCCGTGTCTCCCATCCCCAAAGAAGACCTCCTCGCCCTGCTCGAAGAAGCCGCTGCCGACTTCTTGGCCGGTCTCGCGCCTGAGGGCGAGATGCCGGACGTGCTGCGACAGCAGATCCCCGACGCGGTCGAGAAGGCGCTGCCCGTGGGCATGGAGAGGCAGGAGCTGGAGGCGGACATTCTGGAGGAGCGCCAGCGGCAGGAGGACATCTTCCGCCGCGTGCAGCGCATCCAGATCAACGCCAGCCGCGCGGTCAACGACGTGCTCGCGGGCGAGTACGTGAGCGTGTTCAAGGGCCGAGGCATGGAGTTCGAGGAGGTGCGCGAATACCAGCCCGGCGACGAAGTGCGCACCATCGACTGGAACGTGACTGCGCGCATGGGCCACCCGTTTGTGAAGCGTTTCGTCGAGGAGCGCGAGTTGTCCGTCATGCTGCTCGTGGACGCAAGTTCGTCCGGCGACTTCGGCACGGCTGAGAAACTCAAGAACGACGTGGCCGCGGAGGTGTGCGGCATTCTCGCCTTCTCCGCGATCCGCAACAACGACAAAGTCGGCCTCATCATCTTCTCCGACGGCATCGAGAAGTTCGTGCCGCCGAAGAAGGGCAAGTCGCACGTGCTGCGCGTGATTCGCGAGCTGCTCGTGCTCGGCGCGAGGCGGCCCATGTCGCCGGCGCGCCGGCGCGCGCTCAGCCGCATCGTGAAGGCCGTGCCTCACTGGCCCGTAGGCTACCCCAAGCGCCGGGAAGCGCTCCAACGCGCCAAGCGGCTCGATTCGCCCGGCTCCCAGCGCGTGGAGACCGACATCGCCGGCGCGCTGGAGTACCTGAGCACAATCAGCAAGCGCCGCGCGGTCGTGTTCCTCGTATCCGACTTCCTCGCCGAGGGCTACGAGCAGCAGCTCCGCATCGCGAACAAGCGCTTCGACATCGTCGCGATCACGATCCGCGACCCGCGCGAGATCACCATGCCCAGCGTGGGCATGATCGAACTCCAGGACGCGGAGACCGGCGAGGTGCTGCTCGTGGACACGCGCGACGCGAACGTGCTCAAAGGCTTCGAGGTCCTCAATGCGGAACAGGCCCAAGAGCACTCGCGGCTGTTCAGATCCATGAACGTGGACGAGATCCCCATTCGCACGGATGAGTCCCCCGTCGATCCCATCATGCGATTCTTCCGCCTGCGCGAACGCCGGCTGTAGCCAGGTCGTAGTCATTAGTCATTAGTTGCTGGTCATTGGTGGATGTGGCACGCACAACGCACAATGACCAATGACCAATGACCAATAACCAGGTCCGCCCATGCCCGAACTCTCCCGAGACCAACTGCTCGAAGACCTCCAGGCCAAGCGCGCGGCCGGCGAGCGCGGGCAGCGCATCTTCACCAAGCGCACCGCGTTCTTCTCCGCGTGCGTGCTCGTGATGTTCGGCATGCTCGTCGCGCTTCTCGTGCGCCGACCCACGGCGCCGACGCGCGCCGCGCCGGCCGACCGCGTCGCGCATCTCAAGCGCGTGGCCGACCGCCTCAAGGTGCAGAGCCTGCCCGGGCCGGCCATGCGCTACTACGCGCGCTACCTCGACGCGGCCGACATCCCGCCCGCCGAACGGGCGAACGTGTGCTACATCATTGCCGACCTTGCGGTGCAAGCCGGCCGCTACGAGGACGCGCTGGGGTGGCTCGCGAGCGCGGAGCAATGGGGCCCCGCGGACTCGCTCAAACCGGAGGTCGGCAAGCTCCAGCGCCTCTGCTTCGAGCGCCTCGGCCGGCCCCTGGACGCGGATTATCAACTGGCGTCCACCGCGGCGCTCGACCGCGTGGACGGCAACCCGCGCGGCGCAGTTGTCGCCATGATCGGCAAAGAGAAGATCACCATGGGCGACATCGACGACGCAATCCAGGCGTTGCCGAAGTACGCGCGGGATCTGTACTCCAAGCCTGGGCGCAAGCTCCAGTTCGTGCAGCAGTACGTCAACACGCGCATCCTCTACCGCAAGGCGCAGAACCTGGGCTTCGACAAGAAGCCCCAGGTGCGCAAGCGCGCGGAGGCCGCGCTCGCAGACCTTGTGGTGCAGGCTTTCCTCCAAGAGGAGGTGCGCAGCAAGGTCCAGGTGTCGGACTCGGAGCTGAAGCTCTACTACCAGGTGCACCAGACCAACTACGGCGAGCCCGCGCAGGTTCGGCTGGCGCACATCGTCGTGGGGTCGCAGAAGCTCGCCGCGGAACTCATCGGCCAACTGAAGGCCGGCGCAGACTTCGCCACCCTGGCCAAGCAGCACTCGAAGGACTCGGCTACGAAGGACTCCGGCGGCGAGATTCCCGGCTGGATCGCGCAGGGCCAAGGGACCCCGGCCATGCCCGGCGCCAAGGGCCTCGACGATGCCGTCCTCGCGCTCAAGCCGGGCGACGTGGCCGCCACGCCCGTGAAGAGCCAGCGCGGCTTCCACGTCGTGAAGCTGATCCAGAAGAAAGATGCGCGCATCAAGCCCCTCAGCGAAGTGCGCAAGCAAGTCGAAGCCGCATACCGAGCCCAGAAGGAACAGGAACGGCTCGGGCAAGTCCTCAAGGACGCACACAAGCAACTGAATGTGCAAATTTTCCTCGAAGCCCTCGCCACGGACGCGCCGGCCGATTCCGCCGCGCCGAAGAAGGTGCAAGTGAAGTAGGACGGAGGTAGCCGCATGCGCCAGCATGCGGGCGGCCGGTGAGCCACTCGTCAGTTGGCCCGCATGCTGGCGCATGCGGCTACCGCGGACGTCTCGTCCGCTCGAGTCTCCCAGCTTGTAGTAGGCCCGTAAGGGCCTTTCCGCCTGTGGCTCCGGCGCCCTTACGGTCGCCATTACAAGCCCCAGCGCACGCCAATCCCACGTCCATACGCCATGATGCACGCACCCATCGCCATACTCCTTGCCTGCCTGGCCGCAGCGGCTCCAGCGAAGAAGCCGCCCGTGGAAGTGCGCGTCGACTGCAACAAGGTTCTGGCTCGGGTGGGCGACACAATCCGCTACACAGTGACGGTCGAGCACGACGCCAATGTCGCGGTGAAGTACCCCGACTACCCCAGCTCCATCGCCGGCTTCGCGGTCACCGGGTTCGGGCCGCTCGTGGAGCGCGAGGCCAACGGCCGGCAAGTGATCTCGCGTTGGTACGACCTGCGGCACTTCCTGGCCGGCGCGTACACCATTCCCGGCGTCGCAGTCGAGTACCAGATCCCCGGCAAGCCCAAGGCGCTCGTGCGCTCGGCCGACCTGTTCGTGGAGATCGAGAGCGTCATGGGCCCAGACGCGCTGGGCGACATCCGCGATATCCAGGAGCCCCTCGCGGCGCAGTCGCGCTACGCCAAGTACTACCTCTGGGCCGGCGTGGGAGCGCTCGTGCTCATTGCGGCAATCGTTGGCATCATCGTCTTCGAGGGCCGGCGCCGGCAGGCCGTGCTCGCGCCGCCGCCTGTGCCGGCACACGAACTCGCGTACGCAGAGCTGGAGCAGTTGCTCAAGCTCGACCTGATCGGCCAGGGCAAGGTCAAAGAGTTCTACTACCGCCTCTCCAACATCGTGCGCCACTACATCGAGAACCGCTTCGGCCTCATGGCCCCGGAGCGCACGACCGAGGAGTTTCTCATGGAGATGGCGGACACGGACTTGCTCGCGCCCGCACACAAGGGCCTCGTCTCGCAGTTCCTCGAACGTTGCGATCTCGTCAAGTACGCCAAGCACACTCCCACCGACGACGAGATCAACGCGGCTTGTGACGCGGCCGTGCAACTCGTCGACGAGACGCGCTCGCGCGGCGAGACGGCGGCAGTATCAAGTGAGGCTGGCGAGGAGTGACGCCCCCGTCAGCAACCATGAACCACCACCCATCAACCATTCTGCCACGCCTGTGCCACTAGCCTTCACATCTCTCGGAACCATCTTCCGCTACCCGGCGCTGCTGCTATTGCTGCTGCTGTTGCCGCTCGTGGTGTGGCAGCGCCTGGCGCGCGGCCAGGGCGCGGCGGTGCGGTTTTCGAGCTTGCGCAACCTCAAGCGGCTGGCGCCCACGTGGACGCTCCAGGCGCGGCATGTGCTCGTGCTGCTGCGCGTGTCGGCGATCGGCCTCGCCATCATCGGCCTCGCCCGGCCCCAGTGGGGCAAGGAAGACGCCAAGATCACCACGCTCGGCATCGACATCATGCTCGCGGTCGACATCTCGCCCAGCATGGAAGCGCTTGACTTCAAGATCGACGGCAAGCCCGCCAACCGGCTTGCGGTGGCCAAGATGGCCGTCGAGCAGTTTGTGAAGCACCGCGAGAACGACCGCCTGGGGCTCGTTGTGTTCGCCAAGCGCGCCTACCTCCAATGCCCGTTGACGCTGGACTACGACATTCTGCTCGAGTTCCTGCGCCGGGTCGAGATCACGCGCGACCCGGACGAGAACGGCACCGCGATTGGCGCGGCCATCGGCACGAGTGTGGCCCGGCTTGTGGACGTGACCAAGGGCAAGGACAACGAAGATCGGCCGCAGGGCAAGGTGATCATTCTGCTCACCGATGGCCGCAACAACGTGTCCTATCCCATCAAACCCGAACAGGCGGTCGAGATCGCCAAGAGCTTCGGCGTGCGCATCTACACCATCGGCGCCGGCACCAAGGGCAACGCCCCCTTCCCGGTGAAGGACTGGTTTGGCAACATACGCTACCAACTGATGCCGGTGGACATTGATGACGATGGCCTGAGGAAGATCGCCGAGGCCTGCGGCGGCCAGTACTTCCGAGCCACAGACACGAAGTCGCTGCAAAGGGTGTACAAACAGATCGACAAGTTGGAGCGTACGAAGAAGGAAGTGACGAAGTACGCGGAGTATGACGAACTCTTCGGCTACTTCTGCCTGCCGGCGCTCTTGCTCCTCCTGCTGGAAATCGGGCTCGCCAACACCGTCTTCCGAAAGATACCGTGAGGAATGGAGGAATGGTTGATGGCCTATGGTTAATGGTTGATGAGCGGAAGCCCCTCGGCCCATTGACCATTGACCATTAACCATCTGCTCTCCCATGCGCTACACCCTCGGCCATATTCTCGCTTTGCTCTCGCCGATCGTGCCCATGGCCATTGGCGTCGTGCTCGCGTTCCATATGCAGTGCGCGAAGCGCGCGTTCCTGTGGCTTTCGCCGCTGGTGGTGCTGGTGGCGCTGCTCTATATATGGGCACTGCGCCGCAAGGAGGCCATGCTCGAACGTTTTGCGAGCCCGGCCCTGCTGCGGCATATCCTGCTGGGCGTGAGTCCGACGCGGCAGGTGGTCAAGGCGGTGCTGCTCATGCTCGCAATCGTCTTCATGATCCTGGCGCTCATCGAGCCCCAGTTTGGATACAAATGGCACGAGCTGAAGCGCACCGGGGTGGACATCATGATCGCGCTCGACACCTCGCGCAGCATGCTCGCGAGCGACGTGAAGCCCACGCGGCTCTCCACGGCCAAGCGCAAGATTGAGGACCTGCTCAACATCCTGGACGGCGACCGCATCGGCTTGGTCGCGTTTGCCGGGCAGGCGTTCGTGCAATGCCCGCTCACGCTCGACTACGGAGCGTTCCGCACGATCCTCGATAGCGTCGACACGGAGAGCATTCCTCTGCCCGGCACGGCCATTGGCCGGGCCATCGACAAATGCCTCTCCGCGTTCGACCAGAAAGAACGCAAGTACAAGGTCATCATCCTCATCACCGATGGCGAGGACCACTAAGAGAAAGCGCTCGACGTGGCCGCAGCCGCCCGGGACGCCGGAGTGCCCGTGTACACGGTCGGAGTGGGCACCCGTGCAGGCTCGTACATCATGATCACCGACGAGAAAGGCAACCAAGTGCATCTGAAAGCCCGCGACGGCAGCCCGGTCAAGTCGCGGCTTGACGAAAAGACACTCCAAGAGATCGCGGTGCGCACCGGCGGCAAGTTCGCCCGGGCCGACGACCAGGACTGGCCGCTGGAGCGGATCTACCGCGAGAAAATCGAGGAGATGGAGAAGCGCGAGCTGTCGGCCAAGAAGCTCAAGCGCTACGAGCACCGGTTCCAATACCCCTTGGCGCTCGCGATCCTGTTGCTCTTCATCGAGCCGTTCGTGAGCGAGCGTCGGAAGGTGTAAATGCAAGTGCAAGTCACCCGACGCCCATCAACCATCTGCCATCTGCCATCTGCCATGCCGCCCGCTAAACACATCTTGCCGCCCGCCTTCGCCCGCGCGGCTGTGGCGCTGTGCATCGCCGCGGCCTGCGTCGCATGGCGCGATCCCTTCGCGCGGAAGGTGAATCAAGGCAATGCGCTCTACGCGGACGGCAAGTACGACGAGGCGCTGAGCCGCTATGCCGACGCGCAGTCCAATGCGCCCAAGTCGCCGCTCGTGCTGTTCAACATGGGCGCCGCACACTTCCGCGAAGGCAAGTTCGACGACGCGGCCAAGCTCTTCCAACAGGTGACGGCATCCAACGAGGCCGACCTGATCCTGCGCGCAAAGGCCAACTACAACATCGGCAACTGCCTGGTGCGCAAGGGCAACTACAAGGAGGCCCTGTTCCGATACCAGACCGCCCTCGACCTCACCCAGGACAAAGAGGGGCAGCCCATTCCCGGTTCCGCCCGCGTCCGAGCCGACGCCAAGTTCAACGCCGAGTGGGTGCAGCGCAAGATCCTGGAGGTGATGAACAAGGACCTTCGCAACCGGATGCCGGACTACCTCGCAATCTCCCCGGCCCGCCCGACCGCGGTGGTGGGCCAGGAGCTGCCCATCAAGGCCGCCGGGTACGCGTTCGGCAAGAACCGCAAGCGCGACGGTGTGAAGGACGACGGCAGCCCCAAGGCCGACGACATCGGGCCCATCCCCATCGAGCCGGCTTGGGCCACGGACGTGCCCGAAGCCGTGGGCAAGATCGACGCACAGTCCGGCATCTTCAAGGCCGGCGGCCAAGTCGGAGCGGGCAAGGTGGTCGTGGAGGACCGCACGCAGGGCCGTTGGCCGTTGCGCGCAAGCGCGGAGCTTCGCGTCGTCATGCCCGACCGGCTCGTCGTCGGGCCGGCCACGGTCACCGTCTCGGCCGGCAGCTCGGCGGTTTTAGCCGCCAGCGCGTACTGGAACGGCCCGGACGGCATCCCCGACGACAAGGCCAAGGCCATCGCACAGAAGCAGCCCAAGGCCGGCAAAGCCCCCGCGTTCAAAGGCGACGACGTGGGGCCGCTGCCGATCGCGGTCGAGTGGTTCATCAAGTCCGGCAAGGACTTGGGCGTCATGGACGCGCAGACGGGCAAGTTCATTGCGGGCCCGAAGGCCGGCAAGGTCGTCGTCGCCGCGCGGCCGGTCCATGCGTCGTGCCGCGGCATGGAGGCCACGGCCGAGGTATTCATCGTCAAGCCTGATTACCTGCGCATCTGGCCGGCCCAGGCCGCGGTCGGCCTGGGCGACGAGCGCGTGTTCTCCGCGCGCGCATACGCGAAGGGGCCCAACGGCAAGATCGACGGCGTCGACCCCATGGGCAAGCCGCGGGGCGACGACTATGGCCCGCTCGATGTCGAAGTCGCATGGAGCGTCGATGCGCCGGCCGACGTGGGCACAATCGACGCGGGCTCGGGCCTCTTCACCGCCGGCAAGACCAAGGGCAAGGCCACGGTCAGGGCGCGATGCAAAGCGCCCGGAGTGAAACTCGACGACGCCACTGCCACGGTCGTGGTCACGTCGCTCGACTACATCCGCGTGTTCCCGCCCAAGGCCAAGATGGGCCTGAAGGACAACAAGCAGTTCGTCGCGCACGGCTACAGCATGGGCGCGAACGACAAGATCGACGGGGTGGACGAGAAGGGCAAGCCCAAGGGCGACGACATCGGCCCCCTGCCCGCGGTAGTGAAATGGAGCACGGATCTGAAGCCGAACGTCGCGGTCATCAATACGCAGACCGGCCTGTTGCGTTCGCTGGACACGCCCGGCCAGGGCAGCGTCTTTGCCGCCACGCAAGGTTCTGGTACGATACGAGAAGCTTCTGCCAAGGTGCAGATACAAGACAAGAAGAAGAAGCAGAAACAGAAACAGAAGAAGAAAAAGCAGAAGCAGAAACAGAAGCAACAAAAGCAGCGGCTGTCGAAGAAGGACGCCATGCGGTTGCTCAAGATGCTCGAAGAAGAACAGCGCAAACGCAAACGCAAACGCCGCGCCGCGTTCCAAGGGGATTACGTGGACAAAGCGTGGTAGTGCGGAATGGTTGATGGCGGAACGGACCATTGGTCACTGATTACTGATTACGCGTCCCCATGTCACGTCTCGTCACAATCATGAGCCTCACACTGGCCTGCGCGGCCGCGGCCGCGCAGGGCGTGCGCGTGTCCGCGAGTGTGGACTCGGCCACGGTGACTCCGCTCGGGACGTTTACGTTGACCATCAAGATCGAGGGAGAAGCCAAGACGTTCCCCCTGAGGCTGCCCCGACTGACGAACTTCGACGTGCTCGCGGGGCCCTCCACTGGCGTATCGACGCAGTTCATCAACGGCCGCGTGTCTCGATCCGTGAGCTACAGCTACACCCTGCGCGCCAAGCGCGCGGGCGCATACGTGATCCCCGCACTCAAGATCTCCATTCGTGGCAAGCAATACTCCACAAAGCCGATCCCGATCAAGGTGGTGAAAAGCTCCGGCAAGCGGGACCTCACGCTCGACCAGGCCGCGTTCGTCGAGTGGGCGCCAAGCAAGACCGAGGCCTACGTCTACGAACAGATCGAACTCGCAATACGGCTCTACGTCTACAAGAACTTCCAGGCGCGGAACCTGGGCATGAGCGAGTTCTAGGCGGGCAAGCACTTCCTCGAAGAGAACCTCGGCGAGCAGGGGCCGCGTGAGGACCAGGTCGTGCGGAACGGACTCGTCTACGACGTCCGTGAGTTCCCGTTGCGCGCGTTGTTCCCAGTCGTGCCCGGCAAGCAGACAATACCGGAGGCGACCATGCACGGCCGGCTGCTCGTGCCGCGGCGCGGCCGGCGGGGGAGGGACGTGTTCAATGACCCCTTCTTCAATGCGCCCTTCGGCGGCATGCTCGACAGCAACTACGATACGCACCGGCTTACGATGAAAGCCCCGCCGGTCACCATCACCGTGAAGCCCCTCCCCGAGGAAGGGCGCCCCGCAGACTTCGGCGGCGTCGTGGGCACATACGACCTCCAAGTCTCCATCGCGCCCAAGAAGGTCGCCCTTGGCGACGGCGTGACGCTGACCATGGTCGTGTCGGGCCAAGGCTACATCAAGGCCGTGGGCGAGCCACAGTTGGAGAGCGAAGACGGCTTCAAGGTCTATCGGTCGGAAGTGACGAGCGAGCCGACGCTCCAGGACGGCATCGTCGGAGGGCGCAAAGTCTTCAAGAAGATCATCGAACCGACGCGGGCGGACCTCACCCAAGTGCCGGCCGTGGTCTTCAGCTTCTTCGACCCCAAGGCGGGCAAGTACGTCACGCTACGCCGCGGCCCGTTCCCGCTGACCGTGGAGAAGCGGGAAAAAGAGCAGGCGCTTGTGATCGCGCCTGTGCCCACGGATCGCGAATCCAAGCAAGAGGTGGCCATTCAGACGGAAGACATCGTGCCGATCATGGCCGCGTACTCGTCGTTCCCCAACCAAGCGGAACGGCTGTATCGGAACCCCATCGTGCTCGCCGTGGTGGCCTTGCCGCCGTTCATTCTGCTGGTGAGCCTGCTCGTGCAGCGCCGGCGCGAGCGCCTGGTCACCGACACCGGCTATGCACGCGCACACCGCGCACTGGCATCCGCCAAAGAACGCCTGGCCCAGGCCAAGCGCATGCTCAACTCCGAGTCCGCGCAGGAGGCGTCGGGCAAGCTCGCACAGGCGCTCAGATCGTTCATCGCGGACAAGCTCGACGTGCCGCCCGCGAGCGTGTCGCCCATGTCCCTAGACGATCTGCTCACGGAGGCCCGCGTTGGCGCCAGCCTCATCGCGCGCACGCGCGACGCGCTCGAAGCGTGCGACCAGGCGCGCTTCTCGGCCGGCGCGGAGGGGCACAAGCCTCTCGACAAGCTGTACGACGCCGTCGCGCACCTGGTCCGCGAACTCGACAAACAACTCTGACCCGCGACGGGAGCGCGGTTGGCGATCATGGCATCCCTATCACATCTGGACCGGGCCGCGGCGCCCTGCTTCGTGCTGCTCGCGCTCGCCGCGCACGCTCTGGCCGCGGCAGGCCTGACGACGGACGAAGCCATCAAACGCTTCAAGGATGCCAACGATCTGTACGACCAGGGCGAAGCCGCTGCCGCCGCCCAAAAGCCCGCCCAGGCGCGCAAGCTCTTCCAGCAAGCCGTGGCTCAATACGAGGCCATCCTCGACGCCGGCCACCACAACGGCCAGATCTTCTTCAACCTCGGCAACGCCTACTACCGCCTGGGCAAGATCGGCAAGGCCATCGCCAACTACCTGCGCGCACAGCGCCTCATGCCGCGCAGCGCATCCGTCGAGGAAAACCTGCGCCAAGCATTGCGCCTGGCCGAGGACAAAACGGCCACGCGCCGCGTCCCGGAGCTGGTCTCGGTCATGTTCTTCTGGTACTTCCTCCTCAACTTCGACGAGTTACTCGTGGCCACGCTTGTGGCGTACACGGTGCTCGCGGGGCTGCTCCTCATTATGATCTTCAAGCGCCGCGTTTGGCTCAAGCACATGAGCCTCTGGTGCGGCGTCATCTTCGCGGTGCTGGCCGTGTCCCTCGCCGCCAAGTTCCAGCGCGACGTGCTCACCCAGCGCGGCGTGGTGACCGCGAAGGAGGTCACGGTGCGCTATGGCAACGGCGCACATTACACGGTGAAGTTCACCGTCCACGAAGGCGCCCAGTGCGTGCTGCTCGATGAACAGCCCGATGGCGACGGCCGGCCGTGGCTGAAAGCAACCTTCCTCGTCGAGATGCGCAAGACGGGCGAAGACGAGGCCGCGCCCGCGGAGCAGCGCACAGGCTGGGTGCCCGCGAGCGCGGTCGAGACGCTCGCGTGGCGCGCGCACAACGCCGGCGCAGGCGCGGGGGGAGGCAAGTCGTGAAGGTCGTCATCGCGCCTGACTCGCTCAAGGAGTGCATGAGCGCGCTCCAAGTCGCGCAGGCCATCGAGGCCGGTGTGCGCCGCGGGGCCCCAGACGCGGAAACGGTGCTGGTGCCCATGGCCGATGGCGGCGAGGGCACGGTCGATGCACTCGTGGCCGCGACCGACGGCGAAACCGTAGCGACAGAGGTCGTCGGCCCGTTGGGCAAGCCTGTGGACGCGGTGTGGGGCATGCTCGGCGACCGCGCGACCGCGGTGATCGAGATGGCCGCGGCCTCGGGGCTGCCGCTCGTGCCGCCACAGGAGCGCAACCCCCTCGTGGCATCGACTTTCGGCACCGGCGAGTTGGTCCGCGCCGCGCTCGACCGCGGCGCCAAGAAGATCATCATCGGCATCGGAGGCAGCGCGACCGTGGACGCCGGCGCCGGCATGGCGCAGGCCCTCGGTGCGAAGCTGCTCGACGACGCGGGCGAGTCTCTGGGCCCGGGCGGCGGCCAACTCGACCGGCTGGCTCGTATCGACCTGGCCGGGCTCGACGACCGCGTCGCCAGCCTCGAGGTGCTCGTCGCGTCGGACGTGAACAACCCTCTGCTTGGCGACGACGGCGCGGCGCGCACCTTCGGCCCGCAGAAGGGCGCCACGCCCGAGATGGTCGAGACGCTCGAAAGCAACTTGCGCCACTTCGCGGACGTCGTCGAGCGCAACCTCGGCGTGCGCGTGCACGACGTGCCCGGCGCCGGCGCAGCCGGCGGACTGGGCGCAGGCCTCATCGTATTCCTCGACGCGAAGCTCCGGCTTGGCATTGATATCGTCCTCGACGCGGTCGGCTTCGACCAGCGCATCGCCGGCGCAGACCTCGTCATCACAGGCGAAGGCATGATGGACTGGCAGTCCGCGTTCGGCAAGACGCCCATTGGCGTGGCTAAGGCCGCGAAGCGGCAAGCCATCCCGGTGGTGGCCATTGTCGGCGCGCTTGGCAAGGACCGGAGCCGCGTGCTCGACGCCGGCATCGACGCGTACTTCGCCATCGCAGACGGCCCCATCACGCTCGAACAGTCCATGGCCCGCGCGGCCGAATTGCTGGCCGAAACGGCCGAGCAAGCCGTGCGCACGTTCCTGCTTGGCGGCTAGGGAACGCGGGGACGTGGCGCCCTTGGAGTGCGCCGGCTTGACGGCGCTTTTCTGGCGCGGCAGCTTGGCGCCGCTTTTGTCGGGATCCGCGTCGGACACATTGACATGCGTGCTGTGGCGTCCTTCCGCTGATTCGTCGCGTCCCATGAATTCGTTGCTATTCCCACAAGAGGAGAGGCAACGAATTGATAGAACGCAACGAACCCTCAACCAATCCTCCCTTCCGCATCCGTGGGCCATTACTGGTCACGGACGTGGACATCCTGCGCCAGTCACCTTTGTCGTTCCTCACCATGCCCAAGCGCAAAACGGAATTCGAACTGATCGAGTGGATCCGGCGCCAGCGCAAGCACGCCGGCCGCACGCGTATTGGCATCGGCGACGACTGTGCGGCGCTCGATTTCCGGGACGGCGAGACGTGCCTCGTCACCACGGACGCGCTGGTGGACGGAGTCCACTTCGACCTGGCCGCGGCGAAGCCGGAGCTTGTGGGCCGCAAGGCGATCGCGGTGAGCGTCAGCGACGTGGCGGCCATGGCCGGCCGGCCCGTTGCGGCCGTGGTCACGACCGCGTTCCCCCATGACGCGCCGGCCGCCCTGCCCGAGCGCCTGTGCAAAGGCCTCGCGGCCGCGTGCGACGAGTTTGGCGTCGATCTCGTCGGCGGCGACGTGGTTGGCGCGCCAGGGCCGCTCACCATCACGTCGACGGTCATCGGCGCGGTGAAGAAAGGGCAGGAACTGCGCCGCAGTGGCGCGAAGGTCGGCGACGCGATCCTCGTGACCGGCGAGTTGGGCGGCTCGATCCTCGGCAAGCATCTCAGCTTCACCCCGCGCGTGCGCGAGGCGCGGTCGCTCGCGCGGCGCTTCAAGATTCATTCGATGATCGACCTCAGCGACGGCCTCTCCCGCGACCTCGGCCATATCCTCGACGAGTCCGGCGGCCTCGCGGCGCAACTCGACGCGGCCGCGATCCCATGCGCCAACGCGGCGCGTGAGCTGTCCAAGCAATCGGGCCGCCCCGCGCTGTGGCACGCGCTGAACGACGGGGAGGACTTCGAACTGCTCTTCACTGCGAGCCAAGCCGAGGCCGAGCGCATCGCGAAGCGCTGGCGCGGCGAGCCGCGCGTGCGCATCATCGGCGAGATCGTGAAAGGCCGC
>JAJRTI010000597.1 GCA_024278415.1 Planctomycetota bacterium
ATGGAGCGCCACGTGAAGGGCCAGGGAGCGATCGGCGACTACCTCTACGAGATTTTCCGCAACTACCACCAAGACCACTTCGCGTGGTCGAAGGTGATTTGGGACATCGCGACCGTCGCGTGGCTCGTCAACGCGAACTGGGTGCCCAGCAGCATCGTGCACAGCCCCATCCTCACCCCGGACCTCACGTGGAGCGTGGACCGGTCGCGGCACTTCATCCGCGTCGCGGACACGTGCAACCGCGACGGCATCTTCCGGGACATCTTCCAGAAGCTGGCGGCCCGCGCCGGGTGAGCAGGCGCGGGGGCTCCGAACCGCGACAGACTGTCAGCGTTGGGGCAATGGGCCGGCACGACTGGCCGCGCCCCCGTCTTCGGCGGGCCGGCATCGCCGGAGCAATTCGATCGCGCGGTCCCGTTGATAACGCGCGTGTGCGTCTTTCATGTGGCGTGAGCAGCCGGCGAGCACCCACTGCAGATCATGCGCGGCGCCCGCGTCTCTGCCGGCCCTCAATCGCGTCTCGGCCCGGCGCAGGAGGTAGTCGTTCACGCAACACACGTGCATCGCGTCCCACTGCGGCGCCATCAACGGCGACAGGCGATACGCGGCGCTCCTGGCCTGGCATCGCGCCAGGCCGAACAGACTGACCCCCACGAGCCCGACGCCAAGCACCTGCCGCCAGCGTCCAGGCGTAAGACGACCCAGCGACCGGAGCCCAGCCGCCACCAGCAACAGCGACGTTGGGGTAAAGTAGTTGAGCGGATGAAGAGGGTGGGCCTGGACCTTGATGCCGGGGTCAGAGATGCACACGACGACGTGGAACGCCAGGGCCGTGATGCACAGCAGCGCGGAGGCGCGGTCGGGCCGAATGAGACACAGCAGGGCGACGAACCCGCCGGCGGCCAAGACGCGGTCCGTCAGCTCCCAGCCGGCCCGGGCCAAGGTGGCCCACGCGCGAGACGACCCCTGCCACGCTTGGGCGAGCAGCGAGAAGCGGCCCGCGTAGTCATTGCCGAGCATGTTGGCTTCCCACGCCGGGAGCGCGCCCGAGACGGAGCCGAGTGCGTAGATGGCCACGCCGAAGAGCGCCGAGACGCCCGCGCAGATGAGCCCGGTGCGAAGCACTCGACGCCGCGGCAATGGCCGCACAACTAGCGCGACCACGAACACGACGCCAAGCAGCACGACCCCGCCCTTGGTCAGCGCGGCAAGCACGCCGTACGCCACGCACAGCGCGGTGTTCCCCTTCAGCAAGTGGTAGACGCACATCAGGAACACGAACGTCAAGACCGTGTGGATGAATACCGACTCGATCATGAAACGCATGAGCGTGGCGTAGGACAACACAGACAACAAGCACACGGCCTCGCCAGCCCACCGAATGCCGACAAACGATAGCGGCGCTTCGTCAATGCCCAACCAGAGCCCTCGCACGATCGCCCAGAGCCCCACGAGCATCGCCACGTGCAGCCAGCCGATGCCCATGACCGTGTCGCGGCACGCAAGCAGCGCGAGAGCGAAGGGGTAGTAGGGGAATGGCAGGTTGCTGAACACATACCCGCCACCGTCGAACTCTTCGCTCGAGTAGGAGCACTCCCACGGATAGGGGCGCCGCATCAGACTCCGGGCCAAGTCCAAGTTCGACCGTGTGTCGCCCACGTTGGCGATGAGATTGCGGCGCTTGAACACGCGAATCGCTTCCGCCGGCGCCAACCCAGTCAGATCGGTGACGACTAGATACCCTCCCCGGCGGGCGGCGTGGGTGTCGTCGAGCCGAAGCTCGAAGCGGTGCGTCCCAGGTTTCAATGTCACCTTGGGTGCGAGCAGGAAGTTGGGCGGGGGGTAGTTGCGCGTGTGTTCGGACGGATCGAACCGCGGGTGGGCATAAGCCTTGGCCACTGTCTGCGAGTCGACCACGATCTCGATGTCGCCCTCGCGATGAGCCTCCACGAGCAGGGCCAGTTGTTGGCTGCCGGGTGCGCCCCTGTACACAAGGTTCGCCGACGCGGCATCGGCGTCGATGCGATAGACCCGCTCGTCCATCACGCGCCACTGAGGCCCGGGTTCCAGTGCGAGCCCGGCCGCCGGTTCGAGCGCGTCGAACTGCGTCTGCACTTCGAGCGGCCACCACCGGTCTTCGTCGAACCCGCGGGGCTGGAAGGTTACGAACACGTAGCCCGCTACGGCCGCGGCCGCGGCGCAGAGCCCCGCCATGCCGCGGCGCAGGCGCCTGCGGGATTCGGGATCCCACAGTGGCCCCATGCGCGGCGCCGCCAGAGACGCAGTCGTGCAAGCGAGTGTGATGGCCGTCTGCGCGGCAGCGAAACTCAGGTCGCTCCAAACGTGGCCAAAGAGCGTAGCGAACGCCAGCACGAGCGACTGGGCAACCGTGTTCAACAGCACGACCGCCGAAGCATAGTGCAAGCCCGACTGGCGAGTCCCTGCGCCAGGCCATGCACGAGATCGCGCCAACAGCGCCGCCGGCCACCAGAACACGAGCACGAGCGCGGCCGCGCATCGACCGGCCGACAAAATGGCGGCCTCGGGCCACAGCACGCCTGCCCACAGCAGTCCGAGCAGCGCCAGCGACGCGGATGCCATACGCCAAGGGCGCGACATGCCCTCGCAGCGGTCGGTGTCTTTCGTGGGTGCGTCCATGGGGGGCAACTTCCAACAAGTAGGTCGATCCTCGTCTCGCCGCAGTATACCGAAGTGCATGAACGGCATGAAGGCTGGCGCCGCGTCGCGTGGCTGCGGCACGGCGCCAGCCATTGACATCTCGAAGCCACGAACCGAAGATACTTCCATCCATTCTGTCTTGCGCGGCAATTCTCAGGAGCCATCTGCTATGAACTTTGCACTCGTCGGTTGCGGCCCCATTGGATCGGGCAGGCATCTGCCCGCGTTTGCTGAATTCGAAGGCGTCGACGTGGTCGCGGTGTGCGACCTCGACAAGGAGAAGGCCGACGCAGCCGCGGCCGAGTACGGCGTCAAGGCCTACTACTCGCTCGACGATCTGCTCGCCAATGAGTCGCTCGACATCATCGACGTGGCCACGAACGAGCGCGTGCGGCCCGAGCCGCTCATGCAGTGCCTGGAGACCGGCGCGCACGTGTTCACCGAGAAGCCGCTCGTGGGCGCGAAGGGCCAGATGAATCTCACCGGCGACGACCTGCCCGTGGCCAAGCAGATCATCGACACGTGGCGCAAGCACAACCAGTGCTTCGGCATCAACTTCAACTACCGCACGCTCGAACACACGAACCTGCTCAAGCAAGCCATCGACGCCGGGGACATGGGCGAGCCGGTCATGATGAACGGCGTGACCCACTTCCATTGCTGGAGCCACGTCATCGACCTCATGCGCTGGTTCAACGGCGACGTGGTCGAACTGTCCTGCGTCTACAGCGGCGACCCCGACGCGCCGGACCGCGTCGCATGGCTCAAGTTCGCCAACGGGTCCGTGGGCAGCCTCGTGGGCACCGCGAGCATGACGCCGCCGGGCAAAGAGATTCAGTCCATGAAGATGGAATACATCGGCGCCAAGGCCAAGGCGAACCTCGAGGGCCTCTGCAAGTCGCTCGTGGTGCTGCCGATCAACGGCGAGCCGAAGGTGCTGTGGGACGTGACGTACGACAAGATGCGCGAGTGCTTCATGCAGGCGTTCACGCGCACGATCCATGCCTTCTGCGACACGGTCGTCAATGGCGCGCCCGCGCTCGTGACCGGGCTCGACGGTTTTCGGGAGGCTGAGATCGACTGCGGCATGGAGATCTCCGCGCGCACGGGCCAGCCCTACAAGATCGAGTTGTACTGACGGCGAGTGGGGACATGGCGAGTGGGGACATGAATCAAGGGCGCGAAGCGCCCGACTTCGTGTCCCCAGACGAGCAGCAACCCCGGCGAACGGGCGTCTGGGTCCGGGGGCAGGCTCGTTTCGCGGACGAGCACAGGCCTGGCGGGGGCGCGACGCGCATGGCATCCGCGTGCAATGGCACCCAACACGCGCCACCGAACACCTCCCGCCTCCGCCCTTCGTCATTGGGTCGTTCGTCATTCGTCATTCACCTTCGTGACGTCAAGGTCGATGTGGAGGCCGGAGAGGCGGGACCGTCGGAGGGGCAACGGCGGCTGTTCGAGGAGATTGTCACTCGCTTCGAGGAGCTGCGATCCTGCGCAGAGCCGGCGGTCATCGCCAAGCGCGCCGAGCAGGTTGCGGACACCGTGGAGGAGATGAGCTGTGATGAGCTTCGGGCGCACATCCAACTGGACGGTATCTCCCTTCCCGAGGACTCCGCCGCTCCCGGCACATTCTGTTTCTGCTACTCCTTCGACAACGACGAGCTGAGCCTGTTCTCCCACTTCGCCGAGTTCAAGCAGTGGGAGTTCGACTACGTGCTCGTCGTTGATTGACGTGATCCGCCACACGGCGGCTCCCGGGCGGGCAGCGCCAGCCGCTTTGGCTGCGGTTGGCGTGTTCGGTAGACTGTGGGCGACATTGAGAGGAAAAGCGCCATCGTCGCCTCGCTCTGTCGGCGCACTCCCCATAGGGCGCCCCACCGTGACCGAAGGAGAACGCCTTGCTTCGCACTACCTGCAGTGCACTGGCGCTAGCGATCTGCCTCGCTTCCGACTGACTGGTCACGGACGTCCATGTCCGTGACCCTGCGCGCGCGGACCTCCAGGTCCGCCACGCGTGTTGAAGGTCCTGCGCGGTCTGATATACTGAAGTGTGATCAGATGGACGGGCACTCAATGACAAGACCTAATCTGCCGGATTCGTGACCGTCAACATGCTTGCTCGCGTCTACATAGAGACCAGCATCCCCAGCTTCTACTACGACGAGCGGCTGGAGCCGGAAATCGTGGCGCGCAGGAACTGGACGCGCGAGTGGTGGGAGGAGAAGTCTCGGTACGAGGTCGTGACGGGCCTACCAGTTCTCGAGGAACTTCAGCGTGCTGCCGAACCCAAACGGACTCGTGCTCTTCAGCTTATCGACGATGTCCCTATCCTCGCTTCCGATGAAACCGTCCTCGAAATCGTTGAGGTCTACATCGCAAGGTTCGTGATGCCGCAAGACCCGGCCGGCGATGCTCTGCACCTAGCTCTCGCCTCGCACCACCGCTGTGATTTCTTGGTTACATGGAACTGCCAACACTTGGCGAATGCGAACAAGTTCCCACACATTCGGAGGGTCAATACGCTCTTGGGGCTGTTTGTTCCGACCATCATCACGCCAGCACAGCTTCTGCACGGAGGTGGCCCAAATGAAACCTGATCCAGTCATCGATGAGATTCGCAAGGTCCGGCATGAGATATCTGCAGAATACGACCACGATCCCCGGAAGCTCGTGCAACACTATATCGAACTTCAGAAGGCGTACAAAGACAGGCTGATCCAGCCTCACAAACGCCCTCGCGAGGCCGGGTAGCAATGTTGCCGCCGGCAGGGGGGGCCAGGCTTCATCGGGGAATCCCCATAGAGTCGCACCGCACAATCCCGTTCCACCTCGCCGCGACGCTCTGCCTGGCCTCTGTCCTCGCCACCGCGGCGGACACGCCAACTGCCCGGGCGCTGCTGGTGGGCGATGCGCGTAAGCCCGCCCTCAAGGAGGCCTCTGCCACGGACGACGGCGGCGCCATCGCCCTGACGCTCGACGGGAAGAACTCCGTGGCCACGTTCTCCTTCGGGAAGCTTCCGACGCGGCCGGGCGTCGCGTTGAGGCTACGAGTGGAGATGAACGCGCTCACGCCGGCGGACACGGCACAGCTCCAGATTCTCGTCCGGGAGCACGCCCAGGGCAGAGTCATCAAGCCCTACCACAAGAACTACTATCGCGCCCGAACGCTGCCGGCCAAGCCGGGGCCCTGTCGCAAGGAGCTGGTCTTCACGGTCCGCGAGGGAGCGGACAGCCTGAGCGGGCTGCTGGTCTTCACGGGTGGGCCGGCGCGCATCGAGGTCCGACGCGCGGAACTGCTCGACGAAGCGGCTTTCATCGCGGAGCGCGCTCGGGTGGAGAAGGAGCGCTTCCACGCCCAGATCGAGAGGCTGAGACGGGAGGCCGCGGGCCGCAAGCCCTTGGCGAAACGCACGCTGGTGTACTCGCGTTCGCAGGTCAAGTACGGCCTGGAGCGGAACTACTACCGCGCCTGGATCGACCGGCCCCTCTTCACCGACCGCGCGCTGCGTCAACCGAAAAAGTACGTGACGCCCTTCGAGAGCTTTCGCCGCGTCGTCGCGATCGGCCAACGCTACGAGATCGACGGCTTCGCCTTCTTCCCCGAAACCAAGGGGCGCATGGGCGTGTTCGACATGATCTCCCGCATCCGCCCCAAAAACTTCGGCGTGCTGCCGGAGTTCATCGGCAACACCGACGTGGAGACAAAAGCCGCGATCGTCGAGGCCGCGCTGAAGTGCCCCTACGCGACGCGCATCGACGGCAAGCTGCTCATCACCTCGTACGGCGCGGGTGCGCTGAAGCCGGAGCAGTGGAAGACGATGCTGGCCGAGATTCGCAAGCGATGCGGCGACCCCTTCGTCTTTCTGCCCTCGCTCACCCAGCCCGTTCGCTTCCGCCCCAACTACGATAGGGGCCTGCCGTTTTCCGAGGAGGACATGCGGGAGGTCAAGCAGCAACTGCGCGCCTACTTGGACGTGTGCGACGGCCTGTACTTCAACTACCCCGCAGCCTTCAAGGACTACGCGCACCGACGCAAGTTCGACGACGGGTTCTACCGCGACATCTTCATTCCCGTGTTCAAGAGCGTCCTCGCGGAGCCCAAGTATCGCACCAAGTACTTCGGCCTCAGCGCGTACCACTCCCACTACAACGCGGACATCTCCCTGGGGCTTCAGGAGGACAACACCCGCACGCTGCGCCGATCCATCGAGGCCGCGCTCGCGGCCCGGCCCGAAGTGCTGATCCTGCCCGAATGGGACGAGCAGAACGAGAACACGAGCTTCCGGCCCACGGTGTACAACGGCCTGAGCACCATGCGCATCTTGCGCTACTACATGAGGAGGTTGAAGGGCAAACCCCTCTCGCCCATGCCCGGCGACGACCCCGCCGCGCCCAACCTGATCGTGACCTACCGCAAGCTCCTCTCCGTGGGCGAACCGCTCGAGATCGAGTTGCTCAACGTCCCGGACTCGACCTGCCGACGCGCGTACACCGTGCAGGTGAAGCTGTTCGACGCGGCCGGCAAGCTCGTCAAGACCTTCGACCCGGCCAAACTGGCCGGCGATCGGCTGCACGACGTCACGTTGACGCTGCCCACCGAGACCGTGGCCCGCTGCCGCGCGCTGATCCCGGAGATCCACATCAAGGGCTACAACGGCAAGGACAGGGTCTTCCGAGAAGGGCTGCACCACATCCGCCTGCGCGCGGCGTTCAACTGGGACTACAAATGTGTCAGTCATCCGTTGACGGATTTGCTGCGCGCTCGGAAGGCGGACTTCCGCCTGGCCTACCAAGACGGAAAGGCCATCGTGTCCGGCGAGTTCGCCTGCGACAGCCCCATCGCCTACGTCGAGGTGCTCGAAGACGACGACGTGGTCTACGCGGCCGCCCCGACCAACGAGTTCATGGAGAACACGCCGGGGGTCCGGCGTTTCTTCGTGGAGTATCGCAGTATTCGTTACCTCCCGGGCAAGCTGTCGATCCGCCTGAGCCGGCCCGCGCGGAAGTGGTTCACCAACGGCCCCATCCTCCATCAGAAACCGGACAAGGCAAGCGTGGGGAGCGACGCGGTCACCATCTCCACGACCTTCTCGCCGCACGTGCGATGGGCTCTCTTCGTCATGGACGAGGCCGACTGCCGCGACGCGGTCGTGACCCTCGACGCGGGCGCAGACCCGGCGACGCTCCGCCTCGCGGACGTCCTGGACCGCGGGCCTTGGGCCAAGACATTCCCCAACGGGCTGTGTGTGACCCTCAGCGAGCGCCGCAAGCCGCTCGACCTCCCGCGCCACCTCGACACGAAGGAGGCGCGCTTGAGCGCCAGCCTGATTCCCGACAACCGGGCGAGCGTGTTCCACGTGCGCGTGATCGCGAAGAACGGCCGCGTGTGGCGCAGCGCGCCCATGCCGCTGCCCCTCCTGGGGACCGACCGCGACGCGACGACGCTGCGCGCGTACTCCGGCACGTACCACAAGCCGGTCGACGTGGCCGTGTCCAGGGGCCGCATCCCAGCGTTTAGCTACGAGTTTGCTCCGCGCCATGGCGACATTCTGTATGCGCGCGAGTGGCGCCGCTTCAGCGGCGTGTGCGGCGGCAGCCCCGACGCGCTGACCCTGCGAGGCGGCAACTTGGGCCACTCCGCCACCATGTACGGAGGCAGCTTCGGAGAGCGCACGCTGCCCGATGGCCCCATCTCGTTCGCGCCGACTTGGGCCGTGGTGGATGGCCGGCCGTGCCTGCGATTCGACGGCAAGGGCGCGTTCGTTTCGTTCCCGCGGGAGACCTTCCCCCGCCGCGGCTCCTTCGTCATCGAGTTCGACATCAAGCCCGAGGCCGTCCCCTCGTCGCGGACGCGGCAGTATGTGTTCCTCCACCGCCTCATCCGGCCCGCGTCGCTGTCGGTGTTCCTCCAGGAAGGCCTATTGCGGGCCGACTACTACATGGAAGACCATCGGTGGGCGTACAACAAGGGGCTGGCGATCCCTCAAGGCAAGTGGTCCCACGTGCGGGTCGTCAGCGACTTCGAGAGGCTCGTCGTCGAGGTGAACGGTAAGCAGAGCGCCGCGCCCTGCGACGGCCCCGGGTTCGACATCGGCCCCATCGCGTTCGGCGGGTACGGCAAGGCCCCGGCCGGCTGGTTCAAGGGCTGCCTCGCGTCTCTGCGGATCACGCACAACAACGCGGCCGCGCGGCCGTAGCCGGGCCGGGGACGCGATGCGGACGCCGCAATCCCCCCCGTCAAGGGGGGGAACCAAAGGGGGGGTAGCCTCGACGGAAGCCATTCGGCCGCTCCGTGCCGACCCCCCTGTGGTCCCCCCTGGGAGGGGGGACGCGATGCGGAAGCCGCAATCCCCCCCTTCAAGGGGGGGAACCAAAGGGGGGGGGGTAGCCTCGACGGAAGCCGTTCGACCGCCCC
>JAJRTI010000598.1 GCA_024278415.1 Planctomycetota bacterium
CGCATTCTGCGGCTACCCTGGGCTCTGTTGTCAAACCCCGTTTGGGGTTTGCGCACAATTGCGCCTTCTGTGGCGTTGTGGGAGTGCGTTTGGCCAATCGGACAACGCGGGTCTCCAAGCACAGCCCCACCGACTCAGATATGCATACGAACTTGCGGGACACGACACTAGCCCTTGTCCTCCCTCTCCTCCCGCCTTGGGCGCAGCACGATCTTCACGGGAACCTCGGGGAAGCCCAACTCCTGACGGAACCGCGCCTCCAGGTAGCGTACATAGTCGGGCGCGAAGTGCTCGGGGTGATTCACGAACAGCGCAAACGTCGGGGGCCGCGTGCCCGTCTGTGTGCCGTAATAGATCTTCGGGGGCCGCGCGCCGTGCCGGGGCCGCGGTGCGCGCTTCGTTGTGGCCGCGTCAATTGCTTGGTTGACCTCCGACGTCGGCACCTCCCGCCCCGCCTGCTTGTACAGATCGAGCGCCACGTCGAGCATCTCCTCCACATTCATATCCGCCTGCGCGCTGATGTAGCAGATCGGCAGATACGACATGCCCTTGAGCCGGCTCGCCAAGTAGCGCGTAAACTTTTCGGGGGTGACCCCCTCGGCCAAGTCCCACTTCGTCACCACCAGCACACACGGCTTCTTCTCCTCCAGAATGTACGCGCCGAGCTGCTTGTCCACTTGCGAAATCTCCCGGGGTGCGTCGAGCAGAAACAGCACCACGTCCGCGCGGCGGATGGACCGCTTGGCGCGGTGAAGGCTGTAGAACTCGATGTTGCCCTTCACACTCGACCGCTTGCGCACACCGGCTGTGTCGATAGCGAGAAGCGCGTGCCCGTCGCGCTCGAACCGCACGTCCACGGCATCGCGCGTCGTGCCCGGCACTTCGCTCACGATCATGCGCTCCGCCGCGGCCAGCGCGTTCACCAGCGTCGACTTGCCCGCGTTCCGCTTGCCCACGAGAGCGAGCTTGATCTCGGGTTCGCTTGGAGGCTCCGCAACCGCAGAGTCGCCCAGCGCGCTGGCGATCAAGTCGAGCAGTTCGGCGCAGCCATTGCCGCTTCGGGCGCTCACACAGCACGGGTCGCCAAAGCCCAGCGAGTAGTACTCGGCGGCCGCGGCCACAAACTTCTCATGGTCGACTTTGTTCGCCACCAGCAGCAGCGGCTTGCCCAGCTTGCGCAGCCGGCCCGCCACCTCCTGGTCCAGCGGCGCCAGCCCCTCACGCACGTCCACGACGAACACAATCAGGTCCGCCTCGTCCATGGCCGTGTTGATTTGCCCCGCAATCTCCTCCTCCAGCCGGTCCGAGTCGACAATCCCGATGCCGCCTGTGTCGAGCAACACAAACGTGGAGCGGCCGCGCCGGATCGTCGTCGCGATCCGGTCACGCGTCACCCCGCTCGTGGGATCGACGATGGCAATCCGGCGCTTAGCAAGCCGGTTGAACAGCGACGACTTGCCCACGTTCGGGCGTCCGACTATAGCAACGGTGGGAGGCACGGGAGGGGAATGGTTGATGGTTGATGGTTGATGGCGGAAATGCCTAGCGCGGGGACTCGCGAAGCTTCGCCTCAAACCGTCAAGAGGCTGTTGATGGGGGATCAAAGATAAGAGAAGCGGGCCATGTCCAATCCTTCATCTACAAAGCGGCCCCCGCTGGGCTTGCTCCAGCGGAGCGAGGATTACCGACTACCGCGGAACGGGCCACATCCTGTCTCCCCTCTCCTTCCCGAATCTCGCTCCCCGAAGGCGAGCGAGATTCGGGAAGGAGAGGGAGGAGGGATGACAGGGAGCCGCCCAGTAGTCGGCAGTCATCGCGGCACGGGGGCAAGCCCCGTGCTGGCGAGGCAAACTTGACACAATGTCACGTTTTCGCGTCTTGGAGACGACTAGCGCGATCACCAGCCCATCACGGTTGAGCAAGCCCTGATGCATTTGGCAGATGCTCGATCATTTCAGATGTCTCTGCGGCATTCGCGAGTCGTCCGCAAACGCAATCGGCAGGCGGAAGGGGCCGCCTGCCGATCGCATGTATCCAACAGTGAAGGCTACGACGTCTTCTTCTTGCGCGTCGTGCGTTTCTTGGCTGTTTTGCGCTTCGCTTTCTTCTTGGCCTTCTTCTTAGTCTTCTTCGCAGTCGGCGCAGGCGCATTTTCCGCCTCCTCCTCTGCTTCAGCGGCCTCAACGGCCTCAGCGGCCGGCGTAGGCTCTGGCGCCTCCGCCACTGCTGGCGCTGGGGCCGGTGCTGGGGCAGGCGCCGGGGCGGGCGCCGGGATCGCGAAGTCCTCCTCTGCATCCTCCACGTACACCTCGGTCATATCCGTCCCGTCCACGGCCTTGCGCATGAGGAAATAAATGATCGTCTCCGCCGAGCAGACGTAGGACACGCCAAAGCCCACCACCGCGCCGACAACGAGGACGATGAGCCACAGCTTGATCATGCCGGCGCAGAAGCCGCGCGCACCCGTAGGCGGCTTGAGCGTTGAGTCCGTACTCCAAGGCCCCAACGCGTTGGCCACATTCTCGTAGATGGGATCGTTCTTGCCCTGATCAACAAGCATGCCCTTGTCACTGGTCGTGGGCACGGTCTGGTGCTCCCACATGCCGATGTAAACAGCCGTCCCCATGGTGAATCTCGTCACCAGCATTGCGCAGACGACCACGAAAGCACAGACAATCGCCCCGTATGCGCCCGCGCACAAGTGATACCAGATGTATCGCCATGGCCTCTGGAACACATAACTGAACGCGCGGCTCACCGCGTCGAACGCGTCCGTGCCCTCTGTGCTGATCGTGGGGAACATGAGCGGCAGGCCAACCGTGCCAGCAATGGCCAGCAACAGGGCCAGCAAGCCGCCAAGGATCGCGAGGCCGAAGCCCAAGCCAACCAAGATCGGACCCACCACGGGGATTTGGCCCACCCACCCGCCAAGCGCGTTCAAGCAGGCGAAGATCAGCACGCCAATCGCGCAGGCGATCGTCGCCCAGAAGTACGACCCCGCCTTGCCGCGAGCAAAGCGCAGCGCGTCGCCTATAGACACAGGTTCGTCACGCGCGAAGTCGGCCGCTGCGATGCGGCAGATGGCGCCGCCGAAAACGCACCACACGTAGAAGACCAGCAACCCGGCGAACACCATGAGCACCACCTCGCCCGGCTCCCAAGTCGCGGCCGTGGCGGACATGATCGTGCACACGGGCTCACACCGCCCCACAAGCAGCGACGTCAGAGCGTGCCAAATCGACGATGGCGCGGTGTCGATGATGCGCAACCAGGAAAACAGCAATCCCAAAACCATCACGATAGCCATGCTCACAATGACCGCACCAAAGCCGAGCACAATCTTCCGCGGATCCTTGGCCACCGAGAAGCCTTGGAACACATCTCGCCAATCTTGCTTGAGTTCCCGCATTGTTAGCTCCTTTCGAGCGGCACAGCCCTGCCAGCGCCACACATGAACGGCTCGGCTTAGGCTGAATATGATGACTTTGGAACACGGGCAACCCCTGCCCGGGGACACCCAACCAGTCGTTGCACACCCCTCTTCGTTGCAGGGCCGGTATCTTACCGCATGCCCCAGCAAAGTCAAGCGAAATCGCCTGCTGGGCACACCGCCCCAGGCGCGGTGAACTCCTCAAACGCCCTTGACTCTCGCCCCGATCATGCTAAAATGGCTGGCTCAGACATCGGGCCGTGGCGCAGCCTGGCTAGCGCGCTTGAATGGGGTTCAAGAGGTCGCGAGTTCGAATCTCGCCGGCCCGATCAGCTACGCCTCTTGTCAGCACATGACAAGGGGCGTCTTTTTTTTGCCCTGTGGGCCGATTGGCGGCGGTTTGCGGCAGTTCTCGATTCCTCTCGATCCTGGTCCGGTTTGTCAGCGCTTGTGAGTGGTGATCCCCCAAGGTCAGCATTTCGCGCGTGATTTGGGGGGCTTTTCGGGAAAGGAGGCGCGCTATTTGGCGCGCTCTCCGGCGCCGTCCTCAGAGCCCGCGCCCCGCGGCACAACGTCCGCGGCGTCCGTTCCGGTCATATGGGGCGGATCTCACTACGAACGGGGCTGCTGCGCTGGCGATATGTGCGCCGCAATCGCGGAGCTTTGGATGGTGCGCCTGCACGCTGGCGCTCGCGGCTACGGCGCGCGACGAAGCAGAATCGTCCCGCCTTGGTTGAACAGGGCGACGTGGCCGCCTTGAGCGACGCGGGTTTGCAGATCCGCGACTGCCGCGGCTTGTGCGTCGCCGCGCATCCAAGGCTCGTTCAAGTCCACCAGAACGAACTGCGCACCGGCGTTGGGGGCGGGATAGCGATAGAGGTGCTCGCGGTGCGTGAAGTGCGCGGCCGCGAAGTTGCTGGCCTCGAGAGAGGCATCGGCCGGGATGAGGCGGCCGGCCTGTGCAAGTCTTCGCGCGCGGTCGCCGACGTGGTAGAGCCGGCGAAACTGAGCGCTGCGCGGGTTCCAAAATGCGATGGACAGGGGCGACTTGCCAAGCAGGGCCGATGCCCCCAGCGCGGCCGCGAGCACGAGCGCACCCACCGCGCGGCGGCACGCCGCTGCCGGCCGCCACCGGCCCAGCCATCGCACCAGCCGCTCACAGCCAAAGACCGCGGCTCCGATACAGAACGGCACCATGGGCGCGTGGTAGTGGAACTGGATGACGCGCTGCGCGGGCCGGTTGCTCAGCATCGCATACGCCACGGCTGGCGCAGTCATCAGCAAGCACTCCCAGCCCAAGAGCGGCAGCAGTGCAAGCGGCGCGATCAACGCGAGCAGATACGTCGCCATCTGGAGCCACTGCACCGACGCAAGCGTGTCGAGGGGGTGAAGGAGGAGCGTGCGCGCAACCTCGCCCGGCGTTGCGCCAAGATGGGCGTAATGGGGCATAAACCGCAGGCTGCCGCCGCGGAAGTGGGGGATGACGAGCGTTACCGAGACGACGAACCATGCCAGCCCCACCGCGGCCACTCCGCTGCCCCAGCGCCAGCGACGGTGCTTGAGCATGGCGTAGAGCCCAAACGTGAAAACGGCCAGCCCGAACTCCTCCTTGCACATAAGCGCACCCAAGAGGCACAGCGCACAAGCCCAGAGCCGCCGCCGGTCGAGCAGCACGAGCGCCCAGAGCAGGAACGGCGTGGAGAACGAAATCGGCCGGAAGGTGTTGTACGTGCCCTCGATGTTGAGATACTGCATGGCTGGGTAGAGCAAGTACGCGCCCGCCAGCGTGGCCGCGAGGCCCGGGGAGAGCCGCGGCTTGGCCAGCGCGTACACCGCGAGTGCGCCGCAGGCGAGCGCGGCCGTCTGCACGATCATTAGCACGTTGAGCCCCGGCCACAGCCAGTAGAACGGCAGCAGCAGGAACAGCACCGGTTGCACGTGGTCGCCAAAGAAGTTGGCTTCGCCTGTCCAGAGGATGCGGCCGCGCAGGGTGAACCACAGCATGCGTTCGAACGACGTGGTGTACGTGTCGGACACGTTGGCCGCGGCGAATTGGAGCAGACTCATGGTGGCGAACGTCGCGAAGTAGACCAGAGCCAATGCGCACACGACCGGCCACATGCCGCGGGGGGGCGGGCTTTCTTCCGCGTCGCCCGCGCGCTTGGGCGGTGCCCGGTAGGCGTACAGGCCCGCGCAACCTGCGATTGAAAGGATGACCAAGTAGGGGGCGAGTGCGTCGCCCCAAGGCAGCAGAATGCCGGCGAGCAGCAGCAGCGGTGCGCAAGGCCAGATCCCCGCACCCACGCCGTGGCCGAGCAGCATCAGCGCGCCGGCCATGAGCCAGCCAATGGCCGCGCATGGCTCGATGCCCAAGTGCGGCAGCCACTCGTAGAACCCTGGCCCCAGCAGCGCATGGCTGACGTCCTTGTCGTTGAGCACGACCCACAAGAAGAGCCCCGCGGCCGCGCCAGCCGCCAGCACAATCGCGATCCCGGCGATACGGTTGCGGATAGGGGGCATGCCAAATGCCTCGGCTGTGGAGAAGTTCTTACGCTTTCACGCAGACTGCGCTGCGGCGGCGCCGCTGTCGGGCCGTTCGCAGTAGGGCGAGTCATCGCCCGTCAGCCGCCTGGGAGAAACGGGCGATAAATCGCCCTACTACAAGCCGCGTCGTCTCGCGACGCACACATCGACAATCCCGAAGCTTCGGGATCGCTCCGGCCGCGCTAAGCGAGTCTAATCGACCGCAACCACGCTGGCCGACGTTGCAATGTGGAATCGGTCGGTGCGTTTCTTGAGCTTCGTGACGCCCACCATGTCGCCCGGCGACACGCCGCTTGGCAGGGTGTCCAGCGTGATGGTCTGGCCTGTTGACGGCCGTGTTTCGCCGAGACGCCGAGTGCGGGCGTCGGCCTCGACCTTGTAGACTTGGTAGCCCTTTGCCGCGAAGCCATGCTCGAGGGACGGCGGCGGTTCGATAGCCAGGGTCGGGCCGACCACGTCGGTGACGCGCAGGTAGTTCTGGAGCACGTGCGGCGACCAGCGCAGCTTGACCACGTACTGCCCATCGCCCGCGGCCTGCACCGTGTCGATGGTGAAGGTCGTGGTCCCACGCTCATGTTCGATGATGATGACTTCGTCGTGCAACGCGTCGCCCAGCGGGAGCGAGCGGTCCGTTTGGACGGTGAGCGTGTCCTTGTTGTCGTCGAAATCTATGAGACCGCCTTCATACGCTGGCTCAGCTTTCACCGCCATGGCGCCGACGCGCGCGTAAGTGCCGCCTGCCATGGTCAGGAACTTGGGTGTGTTGTTCACGGCGGACGCGGCCGCGTGCACAGCATCCGTCTCCAACCATTGCCCCGCGGCAGTGGCAACGCGCACTGCCGTGCCGTCGCCAACGACGACGTAGTCGATGCGCGCTCCCATATCGATGCGCAGCGCGACCACGTCTGCATCGCCCGGCTCGACAGGCAGTTGCTCCACAGAGCGGATGAAGGGACGGCCGCGGAAGGGCTCGATCACGCTCACGAATCGGTCGACCGCTTCCGTGTTGCGCCGGCGTGCGCAGAGCACGTGGAGCACTTCGCCGCGGTCGACGTTCGTCATGCGGCGCTGGCCCGGCGCTTGGCCCAGGAAGACCTCCGTGCCTGGCGCAGGGAGCATGGTCAGCCTCAGGCCAACGTCCTTGGACACGACGGGCGGATTGGCCAGGAAGTTCGGCACGCGGCACCACGTCACGCTGAACGCGGCATCGGTCGTCGCCTTTCGAAGGTGCTTGATGTGGCCGTCGCCAATGGGCTTTGGCTGCTTCGGACTGAAGCCGCTCGCCTCATACAGGCTGAGCCCCGGCGGCAGCGCTGTCAGCTCTAAGCCTTGCGCGTCGCACTGCCGGCCTGCGCTGTGGAAGTAGTAGTCGTGCATGGCGCCGCCGCGGACGCGGAACACGTCGACGACGTAGTGGTCGTCGCCCGTGTCGTCCGCGTTGGGCACACGGACCATGACGCACGTGCGCTGGTAGATTGGGTCGTCGCCAGGGACGTATGCGAGGTCCTGTGGGGCGCGCTCGCACACTTCCACGACGCTGACCGGGTCGCCGAGCTTGACGACGGTGCGGATCTCGCCTTGCACGTGATGGATGAAATCGTGCCGGCCTTTCTCGTCGCGGATGATACACGTGTTGTGCGCCGGGCAGGTGCGAATCCAGTCCTTCGTGCGCCAGTGCATCGCGCCGAAGTAGCCGAGGTCGGAGGCCAGCTCGTGCCCTTTGGCGTAGAGGATGAGGTCCATGGGCGCTGGGTGCCAGTGCCCGGTGTTGGGAGCATAATCGATGGAGAGCAGCGCTTGGTCCCGGCCGCGGCCGCTCCGCACGACCGCCTTCCTCGACTCATGCATGAGCATGGACGGCAGCGCGGCCGGGTTGGGATCGAGGCCGTTGTAGTAGGTGGCGTACTCCTTGGGCAGTCCGCCGGCGTGCTTCACGATCGCGTCGTGGTACTGCTTGCCAGGGCGCACCCATGCGTGTGAGTCCATCCATGGGATGAGCGTTCCGTCGGGGAAGACGCTGAACGCGCGCTTCGCGACCGCGAGCACCATCTCCGGGTCGCGGTAGGGGTTGAGGCCGCCCAGATCTTCGTCCCACCAGGGGTGCGTCTTGTCATAGTGTCCGCGGTAGCCGTAGAGCTTCCGATAGATGCCCCACATGGAGTTCCACGCGCAGCACGTGTACGCGGGGCTCGTCTCGCGGCCCAGGCCGTCGCTGTTGAAGTAGTTGCGGAGGTAGAACCAGCAGTTGTCCACAGCCGCGTCGATGATGTGCGGGTCATTGAGCAACTCGCCGAAGTTGAACTGGTTCAGCAGCTCCCGGCCGCCGAGGTTGTTCGACGAGCCGACGTTCATGCTGAAGGGCTCGATGGCGAGTTCGAGCTTGCCGGGCTTCACAGGCTTCACGCGCTGCGCATCGCCCTCCTGTGACACGAGGAGGCGCTCGATCATGAGCCGAATGGGTTCTTCGTCCTCAGTGAACGAATCGCGAATGAGGCCGTACGCGCGCAGCCAGCCCCGGGCGTACGTGTCGCCTCTGAAGGAGCCATCGCCGTAGATATCGGCCCGGCGTTTGGCTGGGTGCTTGGGATCGCCCTTGATGCCGTCGAAGAGGTCGTACGGCTGGTAGCCCGGGAAGCGCATGCGCTCGCCGCCTGACCAGGGCGCAACGAGTTTGTCGAACTGCGCCGTAGTAACGCCAGAGACCTTGGCGAGGTATTCGTCGCCAAGGTGTGCTCTCGTGAGGAGCAGCATGGCGACCTTGACTTTGCGCGCGAGCCGCGCAGCCTCGGGCGAGTCGGTCGCCTTGACGAGGACATAGCCCTCACCAAGCTGCGGCAGTGTGCGTTTGGCCATGAAGGTCATGATCTCGTGCGCGCACTTGCCGAGGAAGAAGTAGCAATACCCGCTGTTGGAGTACCCATGGGGTTTGCCGTCCCAACGATCGTGCGGGATGTTGCTGTGCGCCTTGCTCCAGGCGGCGTCGTGGTCGGCGGTCCAGATCGCGTCCGTGGGGTAGCAGCCCGTGCCATCGTCTGGATAGCGATCGTTGGGGTAATAGGCGATGCGCCCCTCCGCTTTGCAGAGCTTGCACTTGAGCCGCCAGGGATCATCGATGTCCCATTCGAAGTTGTCGCTGCTGAAGTCGCGAACGCGCTCCGGGTGGAAAGGGCAAGCGATGGTCCACATGCCCAGCGGCGTGTGCTTGGCCGTGCGCTCGACGTACCACGAGTCCGGCTTCGCGGCCCACGTCTCTGCTTGCGCGATGCGCGCCTCGACCGCGCGGCGCATGGCCTCGTCGCCTCCTTTGACGGCTTCTGCCACTTCGGCTGGCGTCTTGCCGAACACCTTGGGGGTGAGTTGGGCCGGGATGCGCAACCGCGGCTTGGGCCTGACGATGCGCTCGCCGATTTTGGTTAGTGTCACATCGTCCACGAGCAGCTCTCCCACAGCCATGCCTTGGTCTGCGAAGCCGGCCAATTGCCACTTGATCGCCAGGCGTGTGGTCTTGGGCTGGGCCACGAAGACGCCGGTGTATTGCTTCCATTCGGCCGTTGGCTTGAGTTTGCGCAGAATGCTGCCGGACGCGCGGTCCTTGGCGCTCGCGCGCTCAGATGTCCACAAGACCGCGTACACGTTGACCCATGCCACGGTGCCCTTGAGCCAGAAGGTGAGTTGATACACGTCGCCGGGCTTGGCGGGGTATGCCTGGCGTCCGCGGTAGCCGTCGCTGTCTCCGAGGATGAGGCCCACGTTGAGGTATGGTTTGCCCTGCCACACACCGAGTGCGTGCACTCGCAGGCATGCACTATGGCCGCCCGTGTGTGCGTCGCTGGACGCCAGCAGCTCGGCCTTGCCGCTGCCGCGGTACAACCCCCACTGGATAGGCTGGCCGTTGCGCACGTCTTCCGCGGATGGGTTCAAAGCCAGGCTCGCTAATGCGAGCTGGGGGCAAGCCGAAGCTAGAATGAGTAAGAGGCTGTAGCGCATAGGGCGGATAGGGTCTAGACAAGGCATGCCCCCGCCATGATAGGCGCAAGGGCCAACGCTGGCAAGTGGGTTCATGACCGTGCTCCCCTTGCGTTGGCCACGAGAGCGTGTTCCTTGAGAAAGGCCGAGTGAGGGGCTACAATAGGGGGTTCACATGCAGGTGGGGAAAGCCGATTATTGGCGTCTTGATACCCAAGCTGGAGAGGCGTTCATGTTGGATTTGGCACCCGGCCGACGGAGTCGGGCATGGCGAGTGGCCTTGCTCGTGGCTGCCTGTTGCGGAGTGGCAGACGTGGCCGCCGCGGCCAGTGGCCGCGTGTTCGGCCGCGTGACGGATAAGTCGACCGGCAAGCCCGTGCCGCAGTGCAGGGTCATGCTCTACGGCGAGGGCTCTCCGAGGCGATCCTATGCGACGACCCGCGCGGACGGCGCATTCGAGTTCAAGGGTGTTGCCATGGGCAAGTGCCGCATTAGCGTGCGGCGCAGTGGTTATGTTGAAGCCCAGGGCCAAGATGGAGTTTGGGCCGCGCAGTTTGAGTTGACCGCGGCCAAGCCTGCCTATCGGGCGGACATCGTGCTGCTGCGCGGGTGCACGATCTCTGGCATGCTCAAGGGCCTCGACGAGGAGACGTCCCAGTATTACTGCGTGTTCGCCTACCCAGTCGACGCGAAGGGCAGCTTGTCGCGCTCGTACGGCCGGCGGTATGTGCGGGTGGACGTGGCCGGCCGCTACACGTTGGCTGGTCTGCCTTCTGGCCGATACATCATCGCCGCAAAGGCGCCGTTCTGGCAAGATGTGCCGTACGGCGTGGACCGGCTCATTGCGTATTACGGCGGGGCGCTGACGCCGGACAAGGCCAAGGTGCTGGATCTGAAGGCGCCGCAAAGCCTGACCGACATCGACCTGCGCCTCCCCACGGACGGCGGCTTGACCCTGCGGGGGACGGTCGTCGATGCCGAGAGCGGGTTGCCGGTGCCGCGGTGTCGTGTAGACGTGATCCACCGCGAGGTGACGCTGCACCACCTCCAGACGTCCACGCAGCCGGATGGAGCGTTCGAGTTGAACGTGTTGGGGCCGGGGCCGTACCAAGTCGTGGCGGACGCGCGTGAGGACGGCTTCGCTCGTCTGTCGAAGTGGGTGGATTTCAAGGCAGGCGACGCGCCCAAGACCGTGGACTTCCAGCTCGAAATGGGCGTGTCCATGTCCGGGCGTATCGTGAGCGATACGGGCGCGGAGGTGCCGAAGGCGTATCGGGTAAACGGCTACGTGAGCCCGCCGGCGGATAAGGTGGGCCGGAAGACCAACCGATATGTGTACAGCCGCGATCTGACGAGTATCCAGGAGGGCGAGTTGCGCGAACGGATCCGCTTCCTTCGGGGGGATGGCACATTCAGCGTAGACGGGCTGCCCCCGGGGCGTCTGACCTTGGCGGTGTCGAACTTGCCCAACGGCTATTACCTGAAGCAGATTGTGCACCCCGACTTCAGCCTGACGAGGACGACCCCAGAGTTCCTGCCCGGCCAAGACGTGGGCGGCGTGCGGATCATCGTGTCGAACCAATATGGCCAGATCCGCGGCAAGATCGTGTACGAACTCAATGGCCGAATCGCCGCGGTCTCGCGGCGGGTGCGGCTGCGCACGTACTTCTGGGGCACGAAGCGCTACTCGACGAGTTCGACCGTGCACAGCCAAGCCGATGGTACGTTCCTCATCAAGAGGGTGCCGGCCGGCAAGCATAAGCTGGTGTTGTTCGTGGGGCCGAGCTACGCCAGCCAAAACCCTGGCCCAGTCACGGTCGAGGGCGGCAAGGCCACGGACGTGGGCACAATCAAGGTGACGTACTCTGCCCAAGTGCTCAAGAGGATGAAGGCGCGTCGAAAGAAGCGCGCCAAGCCGCGGTAGCAGGGGGGAGGGGAGTCATGTCCCGGTAAGCGTGGAGCGGCCGCGCTGTAGCGTTCGGGAAACGGGGCACATGCGCAGGGCTTGACGCCACAGGGTCTCGCCCCAATGGTGCGAACGTAAGCCCTGCGTCCCGTAGGGACGGCTGAACATCGGCGCACCGCTAATCTGCGGTCGTTCACGGCATTGGGACTCCTCCGAACGACATGGCTTCGCCCGAAGCCCAGGTGGGAAGGGCCTTCGCCTTCCGTCTTCAACTGTGTAGGGGGCAGGCTCGCGGACGTATCTTTGACATCCTGCGCGACGCGTGTCTATAATGGAGAAGCGTTTGAGGCCGTATTCGTCTGATGGATGAGGAGAGCGTAGGCTATGGCAGAATGCCCTAATTGTGGTACGTCGGTCGGTGACGCAGTGGTGATGTGCACCCAGTGCGGCACGAACGTGAAGACCGGCGAGCGCTTTGCTACGAAGGTGAAGAAGGGGGGCAAGGGCAAGCAGAAGAAGGGCGATAGCAAGGCGCCCAGCGCCGGCATCTTTATCGCCATCGTTGTCTTGCTGGCTGGCCTGTTCGCCTACAATTACCAAGAACAGAAGCGCATCCAGAATATCAACATTGCTCGAATCGCGATCGAAGGCCCGATTAGGGAGGCGAAGAAGTTCCTGGACGATGGAGATGGGGATAAGGCCTTGGACAAGGTGGAAATGGCGCGGCGTGAATTGGATGGGCAGAAGA
>JAJRTI010000599.1 GCA_024278415.1 Planctomycetota bacterium
CCAGGGTAGCGGCCTGCGGCCGCAACCCTGGGCTAGAAGCCGGAAGCCCGTTGGGCTTCCAAACAGCGTTGCGTCAAGCGGAAACGCTGTCCATTGAACTCGCGCACGTTCATGGGGCCAACGGCTGTTGCAATCGGCTGAGATGTTACCTTCAAGAAAACGCAAAGCCCCGTCCTCCTGCTGCAACAGGAGCCGGGGCCTCTTTCGATGCCCGTGAGGGCACGATGGACATTTCATTCTGCCATGGCTGGCCGTCTCAAAAGTCGCCGCTTATCACGGAACGCAGCTTATTCGGCCGTGAGTATCCGCCCGGAGGCGCCGAGCCTCCGGGCGGATCGCCCATCGTAAACTAAGGCGCTCAGCCTCGTGTCATGCTACTTCCTTTCCTTACGGCGACGCCGCACAGCCAGACCAGCCAGTCCGAGGCCGAACAGCGCGAGCGTGGCGGGCTCGGGCGTGGCCCCACCCGGTCCGTACGGCGAGTTGTGATCCACATTGGCCCAGACGTAGTTCTCGGCCATGTTTAAGCCCCAATCACCGAGGATTGTGGTGGGCCCGCCAACCACAAAGCTCCCGGCCGACGACGTCACGTTGGTCGGCCCGCCTGCCAGGTCCCACGTGCCGGCGCCACTGTCGTAATAGTACAGCCGCATCGTAGACTCGATGATGCCGATCGCAGCGAGTTGGGCCTCGTCATAGAACATTTTGATCGTGGCCCAGTTCACGCCATCGAAGTTGCCGTCGACTTCCATCGTATCGCCGACGATCTGAGGCGTCAGACCGCCTATCCCCGATGCGAACGAGTTGCCCTCAGTGTTGGGGCCTATGGTCACGGCAATGTCCCCAGCGGACTGTGACGTGACCTGGGCTTGGCCGTCCATGACCAGGTCCCCTGTGTTGGTGGATCCAACGTCGACCACCGTCGCCACGCCCCAAAGGGCCTCGCCTGTGACCTCGTTGTACTCGCCGTCGCCTGCAGAGTTTTCCCAACCACCGTTGCCCAACTGCACGCTCGCCAGGTAGTCGGCCGCTCCCATGAGAGCCGTGCCGTACCCAGCGCGATCGACCTCGTTCAGGGCCAGAATCGAATAGGCTGTCTCCTGGATAGTCTCGTTGTCGTCACTCGGGATCACGTAGTCCGAGTTCCAGGTGAATCCGCCTCCGTCAATCTGGTAGCCCGCGAGGATGTCCGCGAGGTCGCCGAGACTGCTAGCAGCCGCATGCTCGCCGGCGGTTGGGTCATAGTCCTCACCCACATAGGCGAGGCCATACGCCGCCCCGGCAAGACCGATGACGTCGTAATCGTTACTGCCATCAAGCTCATCGATCTCGGCCTTTGTGCCTGCGACCCAGGGGGAGGTGTCCGCACCTGCTGCTGCGGCCCCCACAACGCCCATGCCAATGTCCCAAGCGGCAAGATTGGCGATGCCGCCGCTTTCTCGAGCCGTACGGATGAGGTTGACGTAGCCGGGGGTGTCGTACAACGTTCCGTTGCGGTCGTACGTGCCCGCCGCCAACTTGTCATAGAAGTTAGCCTTAACATAGTTGACATTGCTATTCCCCCCGAGGATGCTATCCAACTGTGCAGCCAGGTAGCCATCGGAAGGTGAGAAGCTCGTCTTGGTCTGGAGATAGGCGGCTGCCTTTTGCAGGCCGGCCAGTTGACCAGCGTCGCCCGTCTTGAGTTGCGCCTGAGCAAGACCCATCGCAATGGGCCCGATGGTATTCCCGTAGGTTGGCGGCGCATTGAGGGGCCAGCCCCAAGCGCCATCGCTGTACTGCGTGTCGACCAGCCGGTCGCCACCATCCTGCAATACGACTGTCCAGCTTGCGGCTTTGAGGGTCCCGCCCATGGCCATAACCAGGGCGGCGACCACGACATTTGCCAGTAAACGCTTCATGCGTTGGAAACTCCTGTCTGATTTGGATTTCAAAGTTGCCGATCCTCATGCACTGAGGCGAGCGACGTTCGGCCGCTCCTGCAGCAATACAAAGCAAGCAAACGCCAAGGCCTCGTTCCCGTCGCTCGACAGGAAACGAGCCGGCCTCGTATCCTCACGGCCCCACTAAAGTGTGCTGGCTTACCTGACAGGTACATAAGAAATAGAGCATCCTCTCGACGTGAGTAGCGCCCAGAGGTACTTCGAGGAGCGGGGTAAGCGAGCATCACCGTCCCTCGATTCTCAATGTCTTACCAGCGGACCGATTGGGGCATTCCGACGTAATGTTTTTCCATTGACCTCCTTGGAAGACCGACCCAAACCTCTATGGAGTTGGCCCGGTCCTTTACAGCCTGAAATATGGGACGGAATAGGCAGTACCCATTGTACTACAGGCTCAACAACGCTTTGTACATGTTGCCATTTCGATAGTCGCCACTGTTCAGCGGTACTGGCCGACTTCACGGTCCACACGTGGCCGATCTGCTGCCAAAGCACCACTTGCCTTTCATTCTGAGCCCTTCGGCTTCGCCCATGACAGGCGACGCTAAGAGTCTCCTCCGCATGCAGGAGATTCTTCACTTCGTTCAGAATGACAGTTCGGGCACACCTGCGGCGTCAGACGGGCGCTCTGCTGCCTGAACACGCGGCCTGCCCGTCTTGAGGATGGTCGGGGGCTTCAGCCGCCATAGGAAGGGGGGGGGAGACACTGCACCTGCTCCAGACTCGTGAGGGCGGCGGCGGACTAAGAGCCGCCAGCGAGGAAGGGCGGTCAAGGCACCTGCATCTGCCCAGACGCTGAGAAGTGAGGGGCAGGCTGTCAGGGGAATCGGACAGCCCAGCAGAGAGGGTGAAGCTTGGTTCTGGCGGAACTGCCGGTGCCAGCGTTTCCAGTTTGCGCTTCGCCCACACGGGCTCACAGAAGGCCAAAGAATGCCGCCCTTGACATCCTCAGACTAAGCCCAGGTCCGAAGGAATCCGTGCTTGTGGATAGACTGCTAAGGGGCTGCACAAATCTGTCCTGCAGGGGCATTGACACCATTTGTCAGAACGCGCTTTCCCTCGATGGAACCTGCATACGTCTTTCCGCGGAACCTGTGCATTGATCATGCAAACTACGAGCCGCAAAGATAACACATCCTGAACGCAAAACGTAAGGGGGGATTGTGTTGATTTGAAACCACATCGGTACCGATTCATTCAGATCCCATCTTACACAAAGCTCTTGTCATGAATGGCAAGTGACAACGCTATCACTAATGCGTTCTCCGTTGCCCGTTGACCATTGATGATGTGATGCAGTTCTCCCGACATTCACTTCGTCTGCAATGGTGGAATCTTGCTAGCGCTTCCGGTCACCGAACCCATCCACAAAGCCCTACGGTTCCCCCCCTGCGCTGCCGACGCGCTACTGAGCCGGCGCCAGGCACACGTCGTCCACGTCTACAGTCTGCTCGAAGCCCAGGCACCACAGCCGCAGCGAGGGGAAAATGCGGGGCGGCCGCGAAAAGACTTCGCGGCTCGCAGGCGGATACGCGGCCGTGCGCAACTCGACCTCGTAGCGCCGCCACTTGCCGTCGCCCGGCAAGTCCACCGTTACGTGAGGGAAGTCGTACCCGTCGCCCCAATACAGATTCGCGTTCAACCGCCCCTTTTCCGATGTGCATCGCGCCCAAAACGTGAGCTTGTACATCGCGTTCGGTTCCAGCGCCATCTCGCGGTTCACCCGGCGCGCGGTCGACACCAAGGCAAGGCTCCAGCCCTTGTCCTTGTTCACTTCCAGCCGCACTCCCACGCGGCCCGTGCGCGCGGCCTTGTTCGACCAGGCGGCGCTGCGGCTGAGCGACCAATACTGTTTGGTCTTTTCGAACGAAGGGTCCCAGTTCAGCGTGCCCGGCAAGGCCGGCGCGGATCCGGGCGCGACCACCGGCGTGTCGAGCGTGGAGGCGAGGGCAGGCTTCACAGGCTTAGGTGCACGGCGCACGACGCGGCCGCGGCGGCGCACCTCCAACGCATAGACCCCCACTGCGGCCGGGGCAAGCGAAGCCACCAGCTCGTCCCCGCCCAACGCAACCGGGCTCAGCCGCCAAGGATTCGATGCATACCGGCCGGCTTGCTGCGGCTTGCCCAGCAACACCTCGATCACGTGGCCATCGCCGGTGCGAACCGCTCGGGCATCGCTCCGACCCGGCTCATCGTGCGAAGCCACGACGCAGAACTCTTTCGCCACGGCCGGCGTCCCGGGTTGAGAGCCCTGCCGGCGCACGCTCGGATCGTACTTCGCCAGGCCGTAGCGCACCTGAAGCTCGCGCGTCCAGTGGGTGTTGGGGGCGTCCATCGACCACTCGACCCACTGGTCCACATAGGGCCGCCCCGCGTACACGCGGAAGAACCACCGCGCCATGCCCTTGCGGCCGACGGTGAACGTCTTGCCTTCCCATCGGCCGCCCAGTTTGACCTCTTCCGTGCCCGGACAGCCAAACAATTCGAGGCCATCGACCACGACTGTGGCCGACGCCGGGCCGGCGTGCACGACCCGCGCGCGAGCGGGCTGGGTTTGAAACTTCGCGAAATCGAACCAGAAATAGGGGTCGTACACCGCGGTCAAGCTGCCATAGCCGCCGCTGAAACCCGTCGGGCCGAGCACGTTCGATTCGTCGAATCGGCCATCGCCGTTGAGATCGAACCGCACGTCCATGAGCCGCGGCCCGGCGCCCTTGCCCCTGAGGTCGAACACACAGCGCACGCCGCGGGGGCCGCTGTCGAGGATGGCCGTCGATGCGTCAACGGCTACGCGGGGCCCCTTCGCCGCGGAGGCCGCAGAGCCAAAATACAAGACGAACCGCCGCGTCTCGTTCGCCCGCAACGCTCGATGCGGCACGATGATGAGTGTTCCGCGGCCGGCCCTGAACTCGTCGAACTGCGCGGGCGCTTCTTGGCCATCCTCAAAACACCGCACGCGACAAGGCGCCGCAATCGGGTCTGCCGCCACTTGCACCGCAAGCGCGCGGAGGTCAAGCGAGACGCGCACCACGGCTTGCGCCACGTCGTGCGTTGGCGTGACATCGAGCACGAGCCGGTGCGACGCGTCCGCGTCGGCCCAGGAAAGTTCTCGCGGGAACTTGCGCGCAGCGACAGCGTAGCGGCCCTGCTGCCCGTGCGCCTGCGCGCGGCGCGCGGCTACATCGAACTCGCGGCGAAGCTGCCCGGCCAGTGCGGGATCCCCCGACAGCGTCGTGAGCGCGACCAGCCGACCCGCGAGCACTTCCACCGCGACAATCGGCTCGCGGTTCGGCAGCGAAAGCATTGCGGAGTACGCGTTGAACGTACGCACCGGGAGGTCGCAGTTCACGTCGACCCAGCGGTATTGGGTGACGTCCACGTCGGCCCGTGAGCCGCGCGCCCCAATGAGCCGCAGCCGGCCAATGGACGCGGGCGGCGCTATCTGCGGTACCCGCATGCGCCCGCGTGCAGCATCTGCGGGATTGGAAGTCCTCGTGGCTTCGTCCCGCAGCCTGGCGGCTGCGGCGACCTTGTGCACGCCAAACACGGCGAACAGATGATCCGCACGGTCGAAGGCAATGCGGGGCGGCGCCTTCGCGTCGCCCTTCACACACACGCGCCCGCCGGCCAGCGCGGGCGAGAGGAAGTAGTACGGCACGCGGTCGCGCCAGCGCAGGCCGTAAATCCAACCGTACCACGAATCCGTCTCGCGGTAGCGCATTTCGAGCCGTTCGTTGCACGCGCCCGCGAGGCCGACCGTGCGGAATCGGCCGACCGTGCGACTCGCCGCATCCGCGAGCGTGCGATACGGCAGCGGATCGACCGGCGCCGGCGCGGCGCCCGCGGCATCGCCCACTTCGATGACGTCGCCCGTCCGCACGCCGCGGATGTAAACGTCTTCGCCGTCGGTGAAGTCGTTGTATTCCACACGGCCTTTGGCGAGCGGTTTGCCGTTGATGCGGATGGGCCGCGTGCGCAGGTCGCGGAACGGCGCGGAGAGCGTGAGGTCGATCGGCTCCCGGCTTGCCCGCGCCCGCGCGACCAGCCGAAAGCGGAAGTTGAGTTCGGGCTTGTATGCGTAGTCCGCGACGTCGTAATCGAAGGTGTCCTTGCAGAACGCGATCGCAGCCTTTTCGCCCACGCAGACCCGAATGGGCGACGCGCCTGCCGGCTCGGCCCAGCGCCGCATCTGCGCTCCGTTCGAGATGCCCGACGTGCCGGCGGTGCGCCGGCCCTTTGCACCCGTCTCGCCGAAAATCTGCACGTTCTCCGTGATGCCGCCATCCTCGCGGAACCCCACAAAGAAGTTCGCGGCCACGCCGCGCACGAGGTATTTCAGGAACGGGTCGCCGGTCTCGCAATACAGCGGGATCGCAGTGCGCGGAATCCAACCACATTCGTTCCACGTCACCCGGCCGATCCAGCGCCGGTCGACAACGGCTTGTCCGAGGAAGATCGGGTCCACGCCGTCGGTTTCGTCCGGGTCGGCCAGGTAGAACCATGTGGATTTGTACGCGACCATGCGCGCGAGGCGCAGCGCTTCCTCCATGTTGCGTCGACGCATGGCGTCGCCGAGGAAGACCCGGCGATACGTGAGCATGAAGTTCTCGCCCGCCGCGAGGCCGATGTGGCAGAACATGGCCCATGGGATATCGCATACGCCGTCGCGGGTGTAGAGCGCATGCTTCGTCCAGTTGTACACGCCGTCGATGAACGGCAGCAGCGACTGGTCTCCCTCCTTTTCGTACACGATCATCATAGCCGTGCCGATTTGCCACGTGGACTTGTGGTAGATGGTCGCGCAGTCGTCGCCGCCCCAGCGGTCTTTGAACTTGCCCTCGATGGGGTCTTTCCACGTGCAGCAGCGGTCGCCATCGATATCTTTCCAGATGGCGCGCGGCTTGAGAAACTCGATTTGCTCGTGCAGTTTGGCGATGGCCTTGCGGTTGTTCTCCTGATACATGCGGCGCACTCCGTCGCCGGGATACGTCGAGCCGAGCATGAGCGCATTCAGCTCGACAAAAATGCCCTCAAGCCCGCTTGGGCCGCTGCGGTGCATGAGGCCCCAGCCGCCGCTCCGCGTGATGACGTGCGGCAGTCGCACCGGGCCGGGATCGCGAATCCACGTCAGGTCGTTCATCGCCGGCGCGGGCCGCAGCAAGTCGCGATGGTCGCGGACAAAGCGTGTGAGCACGAACTCGTTCGGGTCGCGGTCGGAGCCGAGTTTGCGCGAGTAAACCCACTCGAAATGTGACGCCAGCCGCGCTGGTCCGTTCGGATACGTCAGATCGACCCACTTCGCCTGATACGGATGCACGAGGCCGAATATGTCGCCTTGGTGGCGCCCCTCGCCCGCGCAGTAAGCCGAGCCAAGATACTTGCTGCTGCGGTCCGTGTGGCGGGCCTCGCCGAAGTCGTATCCGACGAACACCTTCGCGTCGGGATTCCACAAGCCGAGCGCGGGCACGGCAAACGCGGCCATCGCGGCTGCGTAGGACCAGCGCGGACTCCAGTTGCCTGACATGAAGCCCTGGCGGGTGAGCGGAAACGGCTCGAACTCCGGCGCGGGCATGAGCCCGCCTCCGCGGTAGAACATCGTGGCGCCGGGCACACGGCACACGAGGTAATACATCGGCGCGTCCGGCGGCAGCGCGGCCCGCCAGGCCTTCGCGTCGAACGCCTCCAGCCCGAAGCTGAACTTCACCTTGGGAAACGGCCGCTCACCTTCGAGCGCGAACTCGACGAAGCTATCGCCACTCAGCTTGGGCGTTCCTCCCGTGCCCGCAGTGTCGAATCCCACAAAGCGCAACGTTGCATGGCCGCCGCGGCGTTGGGTTTCGACGCGTTTTGCGCGCCACAGGCCATTCGGCCCGAAGAAGACCTCCGCAAGCGGCTGCCCGCTGGCGACGAGCCTGACGCCCACGGCCGCGGTCCCCCGGCGGATTGTTTCCAGCCGCGTCGAGCGGTTCGCAATTGCGGCGCTGGAGTCAGCCGAGACGCCGGTTCGCATGGCGCAGAGAAAGCACACGGACACGACAACGACGAATCTCTCGCGCATCATGGCATGTCACTCCAGTTCAACCATTGGGGCCGGCCGCGGCGCAGACTGACAGGCGCGAGAGTAGGAGTTGGCCCACCGGGTGTCAAGGGAAGGAGCGCAGAGGGAATGATGGAATGGTGGAAGATAGGAATGGCAGAGCGGAGCGCGCCGCACTCAACCATTCCCACCTTCCACCATTCCACCATTCCAGCATTCCAATCTTCCATCCTTCCATCCCTCCTCCGTTCCATTCTCCCCCGCGTCTGGGGACACGATGCGATCCCGCCTTCGGCGGGCTTCCGCATCGCGTCCCCGCGGGGCTACTTGATCGCCACCTCTTTACCCTTCTCGGAACTCTTGTAGAGTGCGTCGAGGATCTGCTGCACCATCCAGCCGTCTTCGCCCGGGGCTTGGTTCTCGCCGCCGCGGATCGCCTCGATCCAGTAGCGCATCTTGCGCGCAAACGCTTCTTCCTTTTCGAACACCGTCGGCGCGATGTTCACCATCTTGCCGGCCATGTCGGTGAAGATGCGCGCCTGGCCGCCGTCCACCACTGCGCCGGCCTTCGTGCCCATGAACGTGGACTTGAACTCGTCGTTCTCCAAGTGCGCGGCAAAACTCGCCTCGATGGTCAGCGTCGCGCCGTTGTCGAAGCGCACGTAGCCGGTCGCGAGATCCTCGACCGTGTACGTCTTGTAGTCCCAATCGCCCCAGGGCGCGGTTGCGGTCGGCTTCTTATTGCCCAGGTAGGTGTGGCATGCCGCGGACGCGGCGACCGGCTTGGGCCGGCCCATGACGTAGTGGCTCATCTCGATGATGTGCACGCCAATGTCGATGAGCGGGCCGCCGCCCTGGAGTTCCTTGCGGCCGAACACGCCCCAGGAGGGGATGCCGCGTCGGCGCAGCGCGTGCGCGCGGCAGTAGAGCACGTCGCCCAGCATGCCGTCTTCCACCGCGTTGCGCACGAACTGCGTGGAGGGGTTGAAGCGGTGCTGGAACCCGATGGTGAGCACCTTCTTGGCCTTCTTCGCGGTCTCGCACATGGCCTTCGCCTCGCCCGCGGTCATGGCCATGGGCTTCTCGACCATGACGTGCTTGCCCGCCTTGAGTGCGTCGATGCTCGGCTGCTTGTGCAGCCAGTTGGGCGTGCACACGCTCACCGCGTCGATGTCCTTCATCTTGAGCATGTCTTTGTAGTCGGCGAACGCCTTCGCTCCGTCGAGGCCGTGGTTCTGAATCTGCTTCTCGCATGCGCCCTCGACCGGGTCGGCCAACGCGATCACCTCCACGCCCTCCACGGGCTTGAGCCAACGGATGTGCGTGCCAGCGATGCCGCCAGCGCCAACGAAGCCAACGCGAATCTTCTTGCTCATGGGGAGGTCTCCGCACGGTCGAGAGGGGGACGAGTCTGGTGGAACGGCGCGGAGCGCGCCGCGAAAAGGGAATCAGTGTACTCTGCGAGTTGGGCAAGTCAAGCGGAATGCCGCAGGAGTTCCCCCATGCGCGCCGCATGCCGTGCGTCTGCTGCACGGCGGATCAGTGCGCCTGCCGCGCCTGTAGTGCTCACGCCAGTGAGCCTCTGGCGGCCCAGCGGCCTCGTGGGGAGGCGCACTGACGTGCGCACTACAGGGCGGCACCTAGCGCCACGCGTGCTCGCCCAGCATGCAGTACGCGGCGTGGCGCAGCGGATCCTCGTGTTCGTCGATCCGGCGCAGCAGCCGCTCCCGCCCTTCCCGCGCCACATCCGCATACGCGGGGTCATCGATGAGATTCGTCATCTCGTGCGGATCGGCCTCCAGGTCGTACAGTTCGTCGAACGATGGCGCGTTGAACACGTACTTGTAGACGTCCCAGCGCACCATGCGTTGCGAGAAGAGGTAGCGGTGGCCGTGATACTCGCACACCACGTCATCCGGCCAATCGGACGCGTCGCCCTGGCACAGCGGTAGCAGGCTGCGCGCTTGATACACGTCTGGAATGTGGACGCCTGCCGCGGCCAGTGCGGTCGCCGCGAGGTCCATGTTCGTCACGAACTCACGGCACACGCTCCCCGGCTCGGTCACGCCCGGCCAGCGCACCATCTGCGGCACGTGGTAGATCTCCTCATACATGTACGAGCCCTTGTCGATGAACCCGCCGTGGCTCCCGCTCATGTCGCCGTGGTCCGTGCCGAAGAGCACGACCGTGTTGCCTGCGAGGCCCATCTCGTCGAGCGCGTCGAACAGCCGGCCCAGCTCCGCGTCGAGGAACGTCATCTGCGCGAAGTGCAGCGCGAGGATCTGTCGCCATGTGCCCTCGTCGAAGTCCGCGCCGTGGTGACAGCTATTGCGGAAACGGTCTTGGTGCGGCGGCTTGCCCGCGAGGTCGTCGTGGAAGTTCGCCCACAGCTCCATGTCCTCCGGGCGATACATCGCCGCGTACTCGGCCGGCGGCACGTAGGGCGGGTGCGGCATCCAGAGCGAAACGAACATCATCCACGGTGCTCCGCTGGCGTCGCGGCTCGACTCGAACTCCCGCATCATGTCCAACGAGTAGTCGATGAGGAAATGCGTGCCGGTCGCGCGCACGTCGCCCTCTGTGATGCCTGCGACGAGCACGGGCCGGTAGATGTGATCCTCGACGACCCAATTCACCCCTGGCCGCTTCAAGCCGTAGCGTTCGAGGTAGGCCTTGTACTCCTTCGTCTTGTGCGGGTCGCCGTAGTTCGGCACGTCCATGCCCTCGAACCCGTACGTCGAGGGGAGTTTCTTCTCGCCGCAATGCCACTTGCCCACGTAGCCGCAGCGATACCCGGCGCGGCCCAGCGGCTCGCTGATCAGCTCCACGTCGTCGGGCAGGTCGCGGATCGCCCACTGCATCATGTCGTTGTTGTTCCACATGCGATGGCGATGCGGGTACATGCCGCTGAGCATGGACGCCCGCGCCGGCGAGCAGAGCGCGCAGACCGTGTACGCGCGGTCGAAGCGCCTGGCCGTGGCCGCGAACTGGTCGAGGTTTGGCGTGCGGCACGACGTGAGCCCATACAGGCTCATGAGGTCGAACCGCTGCTGGTCGGTCATGAGGTAGAGGATGTTGGGGCGGGAGGTGGATGGCATGGCACGGGTCTCTGGTCAACGCGCTCGCGCGCCGTAAAGCTGCGGGGCGACCCCAAGAAGATTTCAGATCCGACTGATCTGGCAGATCCGACTGATCCGACAGAGCCCGCATGCTGGCGCATGCGGCTACGGGCCGTAGAGTCGCCGGTAAGCCTGGCGATAGGACTCGTACGCGGCCTGATACGCGCCGGCGGCGTCGCGATTGGGTTCGTAGTGCTGGGCGACCGCGGCCACCGCCGCGGCGCCCGCGGCAACGCTGCCGTACACGCCTGCACCCGCGCCTGCCAGTACCGCCGCGCCGAGGCACGCGGCCTCCGTGCACTCCATGACCGCGACGGGCCGGCCGAGCACGTCGGCCAGCATTTGGAGCCAGAATGGGCTCTTCGCACCACCCCCCATCGCACGGACCTCGGTCGTCGGCACTCCGAGGTCGTCGAGCATCTCCACGATCTCGCGGAGCATGAACGCAACGGACTCCATGACGGCTCGGACGAAATGCGCGCGGTCGTGGTTGAGCGACATGCCCACAAACGCACCGCGTGCCGAGGGGTTGGGATCGGGGCACGTCGAGCCGGTGAGATGAGGCAGCATGACGAGCCCGTCGCAGCCGGGGGGAGCTTCGGCCGCGAGACGGTCGAGTTCATCGTAGCCCATGTCGAAGAACACATCGCGGAACCACTTGAGGGCCATGCCCGCGGTCTGCGCGTAGGGCACGAGCACATACTTGCCGGCGACCGCGCTGGGGCCGGTGAACATGCGACGCTGTGGGTCGAGCACGGGCTCGTCGCACGTGGCCACGATGGCCAGCGCGGTGCCGATGCTTGCGGTGATCGTGCCGGGCGCTGCGTTCCCCGCGCCCACGGCCGCGGCCATCTGGTCCATCGCGCCGGCGCAGACCGGCGTGCCCTCGGGCAGACCTGTCGCCGCGGCAGCTTGGGTCGTGACGCGCCCGGCCCCCTCGCCCGAATGGCGCAGCTCGCAGAGCTGGCCTTCGTCGATGCCGATGAAGTCGAGCATCTCCGGCCACCAGCGATGCCCGACGAGATCGAACAGCCCGGTGGTGCACGACACGACGCCTTCGGTCACGAACACGCTGGTGAGCTTGTGGATGATGTAGTCGTGCACGAGCACGAACTTCGCGGCGCGGGCGAACACGTCCGGCTCATGGCGCTTGAGCCACAGGATCTTCGCCGCGTCGAACATGGGGCTCACGTCGTTGAGGCCGGTGACGCGGTGGTAGCCCTCGATGGGAAACGCGTGTGCGATGGCCTCCGCCTCGTCCGCGGCGCGCGTGTCGAGCCACACGATTGCGTTTCGCAATTCGTGCCCCTCTGCGTCGAGCGGCACGAACGTTTCGCCCTGCGACGAGATGCCCACGCCCGCGATGCGCGCGGGCTCGACGTCCGCCTGCTCCAACACGTCGCGAATCCCCCGCGCGGTCGTGTCCCAATACACGGTCGCCGGCAGCTCGACCACCGCGTCGGACGGCGTGAGCAGCTCATACTCGTGGTTGGCGAGCGCGAGCATGTGGCCCTGCACGTCGAACAGCGCGACCTTGATCGCGGTCGTGCCGAGGTCGATGCCGAGGAGGAGGGCGGGGGTAAGCATGGGCAGTAAAGACGTAAAACGTAAAACGTAAAGCGTAAAGGGATACGCATGCCTCCGTTTACCCTTTACGTTTTACGTTTTACTCTCAACATTCCGTCGCTGAAGTCAACCCCCACGTAAGCCGTCTCACACGGCCGGCCCGGCGCGAGCGCGAGCCGCATTGCGGCAGGGTCGCCGATGAACGACCAGATCGTCTCCCACGCCATGCCGTCGCGCCGGGCATGGTCGCCGTCACAGATGTGGAACTCATGGTCCGCTAGCACGGTCTTGATCACGCGCTCGTCAATCCCGCCCGCCTGCCCGCGCAGCAGTTGCACCGCGCCGGCGTAGCGCGTGCAATCGGCCGCGCGGCCCATCTCGTCGGCCACGCGGTTCGTGGCCACGACCAAGCCATCGGCCAGCGCGCGGCGCTTCACGCCCTCTGGTTGGGCTTCGAGTACGTAGGCTGTCGCCGCGTCCGCGACCAGGTAATTCATGGGCCGGATGTGGGGCAACCGCAGGATCGTCGCAGCCGCTTCGTCTGCCGACGCGCACGTAGCCGCGACGATCTCGATGACCGCATTCCACTGGAGGCCCGGCTGTGCGTCGCGTCGCGGGCGAAGCGTGGCGAGGCTCACGAGCAGACCTTTCGCGGTCAACACGTCCGGCTCGCCGATCCAGTGGTTCGAGTAACCGATGCGCGCCGGCGCGGCGTCGAGGCGCACCTCGCGCAACTCGCACCACTTCAGGTCGCCCCGCACCCAGTCGTAGTTGCGGCCTACGAGCAGCCGGCCCTCGCGTGTGAGTGGAGGGCCGACGGCAAACATGGTGCACCGCCGGCGGTACACGCTGCGATGCCGGGCGAGGTAGTACGCCACGAAGTCGTCGCGGTTGAAACCGCTGCCGTCGAGCAGGCCCCGTAGCTCGTCGAGCAGAGGCGGGTAATAGTGGCCCAATAGGCGCTCGCAATCGGCCGCGAGCCGGACCTTCTCCGGATCGGCAGCAGGAGGGCGGAACGTCTCGCTAAGCGCCTGGCCGCGACGGAAGCCAAGATCGTAATATGTGCCCGCGAACTGTTTGACTTTCAGCCCGGTACCGAACACACAAAGCCTCCTGTCATCGTATTGCGGATTGCGGATCGCAAGTCTGGATACGCGATACGGAGTACGCAGCAGAACGTAAAACGTAAAACGTAAACGGAGGCATGCGTACTCTTTTACGTTTTACGCTTTACGTTTTACGCTTTACGTTTTACGCTTTACGTTTTACGCTTTACGTTTTACGCTTTACGTTTTACGCTTTACGCTTTACGTTTTACGCTCAACATTGCCGTGCTGAAGTC
>JAJRTI010000600.1 GCA_024278415.1 Planctomycetota bacterium
CGTTGGCCCCATGAACGTGCGCGAGTTCAATGGACAGCGTTTCCGCTTGACGAAACGCTGTTTGGAAGCCCAACGGGCTTCCGGCTTCTAGCCCAGGGTTGCGGCCGCAGGCCGCTACCCTGGGGCCAGGGCAGTCCTATTAAATTCCCCCCCCCATCCGCCCGCCCTGCAGGGCGGGCGGATGGGGGGGGAGCGAAGCTGTGCGCCTCAAAACCCAGGGTTGCGAGCTTCGCTCGCGAACCCTGGGCAGATATCCGGAATCCCGTTGGGATTCAGATACCCCAACACGCGGCGTTGCACGGAAGCTTTGACAGTATTCCGGTACCTGGCTGTTGTACTTGGCTGAAGTGTTACCTATAAACCACGTCGCCTCGCGCCGCACACATCGACAACATGTTGTCGTTCGAAAACCGGTAAGGGCCTAAACGCGTGACACCAAACCGGCGCGCTTGGGCTGTCACTGCGGGACGTAGATGCCGCCAATGCCGACCTGGCGCTCGAGTCGGTAGTGGGTGCGAATGGCGTCTTGCCATTCCGGGCCAAAGCGTTCGTCGGTGAGCATGCGCCGCGACGACCAGAAGCGCGGCGGGAGGGGGCCGTACATGCGAAAGTCAACGAGCGTCGCGGTCTGGATCGCCGCGAACCGGCCGTTGCGGATATCGTCGAGCACACGGCCGTATGCCGCGCGGACTTGCGGGATGGTCGGGTTGGCAACGGCCGCGCGGCGCCGGCCGCTGCCGCGGGCAACCCAGGCAAAGCGGGTCGGCGCCCCGAGTTGCGTGAGTATGAAGGGGTTGGCGACGACCGGCTTGCCCGCGGATATGAGATAGCCCGGGTCTTCTGCGAGGATGGGCCCATCCATCGAGGCCAAGTAGCGTTCCCAACGCTCCGCAGACGCCGAGACGGGCGGGTCGATCGCGCCGCGCAGGGCCGGCCACTGGTAGGCCACGTGGGCAAGCGCAACGAGCAGAATGGCCGCACTCGCGGCAACTCGGGCTCGCAAGGTCGAGGGCGTCCTGATGACATCGTCGATGGCGAGAGCGGTGAGGACACAGGCCGCTGCTGCAAACTCGACGAGATAGAGGTAGGACACGCCGGCCTTGCCAAGCTGGACCAAGAGCAAGGTGTTGAAAGCGAGATACAGGAGCAAGAGCCGCCGCGGCGAGCGCCAGCGCCTGCGGAGGATCGTCGTCGCTATGGCAAGGCATGAGCCGAGCACAAAAACAGCGCCGCCGCGGCGAAGCAATCCGCGCACGTAGCGCCAGACGTGCATCCAGTCCATGCGCGTCCAGGTGAAGCCGAGGATGTTCTTGAGGAAGAGGCCCCCGGTCGCGAGTTGCAGCGCGAGAAGAATCGCAAGACCGCAGCCGGCAAGGAGGGCGAGGGACTTGACGGCCTTGCGTCGGTCGGTGATGAAAAGGTAGACGATGGCCGCGGCCGCGCCGGCGACCGCGGACTGCTTGGTGTACCCGGCGAGGAGGAAGAACACGACCGGCGCCACCCAGCCGCGCGTCCCGGCTTGGCGATGGACGAGCCAGACGCCCGCGATGCTGAACGCGGCCGCCAGCACGTCCACTCGGCACGTTGGCCCCAGCAAACCGATGCAGTCGACGGAGTAGATCATGAGCCCGGCCGCGCAGGCCAGGGGCTTGCACGAGGTCTCACGAGAGACGATGCCCGCGGTGGCGAGGCTGATGAGGAGGAAGCCCAGGAACGTGATGGCGCGGCCCGGCGCGAAGCTCGATGGCCCGGCAAGCCAAACGCCGACAGCGCAGAGCGCATGGTAGACCGGCGGGTAGTTGCAGACCAGCAGCGGGTAGTCCCTGAGGCCGCGGTAGGGCGACTCGCCGCGCGCGAGCGCTTGCGCATCGGCGAGCACGAACGCCTCACCGTTTTCCCACACGTGAGGGAACGCGATGAGCTGGTACGAATTGGCCAGAAACGCGGCCGCCGGGAGAGCGAAGATCGCGGCGAGCGCGAAGGCCGTTCGGCGTCCCGCGGAGTTCTGCAAGTCCGCCGGCGCGGCGAGGGGCTCGATGGCGGGATCAGCGGTCATGACGTTCCGCCCGTGGTTCGCATGCTCGACGCGTACGCCGCGGCTACGGCTTGTCCAAATTCGAGCACGGTGGCCACGTCCATGCCGGCTGGCGGCGTGGGGAAGTGTAGCGCAACGTGGCCAGCCAGAGCGGGGAAGCGGTCTGCAAGGGCGCGCCGCGCGGAGTCGATGATGATCTCACCGGAAGAGCCTGAGACAACGCGGCCCACCAGCACGACGTGGGACATGGCGAAGTAGCCGTGGAACTCGGCGATTGCGATGGCCAGGAATTCGCCCACGCGCGCGAAGATCGCGCGAACCGCGGCATCGCCTTCGGCCGCGAGGCGCTGCAAGTGGCGCAGCTTCTCCGCGAGCAACGGTGTATTCGGGAGGGCGATGCCGGCCTGCTCGGCAAGCCGGAAGACGGCATTCTGCGAGCAGTAGTGGAGCGCCGGCCCGCGCGTGTGGTTGTAGATGTGCTCGGGCGCCTGCGGGCTCATGTCGACGATGGCCTTGCCGATCTCGCACAGCATCCCCGTGGGGCGGCCGGATTCGTCGATGAAGCCCGCGCCGAGCCCGGTGCCAAGTGACAAGCCCAGCACCCGGCCGAGGCCCATGTTCACGTGCGCCCAGAGCGGCGTCATGTCGCCATCGTGGTAAGCGCACACGGGCGCGCCAGAAAAGCGGTCCGACACGCGGGCCGCCAGGGGCGTGATCCACCCATCAAACTCGGCCCGCGGGAGGGGCGAGAAGATGCCGCTGGCCATGATGCGGTCGCGCACGATGATCCCCGCGCTGCTGATGCCGATGCCGTCAGGCGCGGTCCAGCCGGCCGCGGCTGTGGCCTTTGCGGCTAAGTCGCACACCACGTCGAGCGCTTGTGCGCCGCGCGTGAATGAGCGTGGCGCCCAGTCGCGCTTTTCCTGGAAGAGCAACTCGCCGGCCGCGAGCGCGACGACTTTGGCGTCAGAGCCGCCGAGGTCGACGCCGACGTGCTTGCCGGTTCGGGGCTCGCCCCAAGGGCGCCGCGAGGGGGCGGGGCAGGCCGCGGCGTCAGCGACATGCTCCCGTATGATCGCAAGAGGAGCGCCGTAAATGTGTTGAAGCAGCGCGGCCTGGTGTGCGAAGGGTCCGGCCTCAGTGAAGGCGTTGGCAAGCGAAGCGAACAGGGAGTCGTCGCAGTCGACGACGACTCGCGTCGCGCCAACGGCCCAAAGCCGGTTGTGGAGATACACCGCCGGGTAGCGGCCCGCGCGGTCGGCGCGGAAGCGGGTCGCGTAGGTCCGTCGGCCGGCGTGGCCCCCGCTGAGTTGGATAGCGAACCGCGCGGCTCCCGCGTCGCTGCCGCCTGCTCGCTCCGGCCAATCCGTGATCGGCTCGATCATTGCGCACCTTTCAGGCTTTGGGTAGCCGCATGCGCCAGCATGCGGGCGGGGCGTCAAGCGATTCACCAGATTGCCCGAATTCGGGCGAATTCGGCTGCCGCACACGCTCAGCACGAACGGCGGGTTTCGGAGGACGCCCTCACGGGCCGCACTACGAACGGGCGTCGACGGGCCCGACACTTCAGCCGTGACACGACACTAGGCTGGCTTGAACTTGCCCCTTGGCTCAATCTGCTCGACGCTGTCGCAAGCGGCGATTTCGACGGCCTGCGCAAGGCTGAGGTCGGCGAGCGCGAGTGGACCAGGCAGTTCGTCTTTGAAGATCGTCAGCACGCCGGGGGGCGGGTCGAAGCCGGCCACGGTGGCGGCGTCGGCATTGCAGATTCGCCAATGCTCTCGTACGGATGGTTCGGCCGCGAACGCGTCTGCGTCCCGCAAGAGAATCGTCGCGGGGCCGAGACGGCCTTCGGCCGCGTCATTGGCTGTCATGTGTAGCTTGCGGCCGCGCGGGTCGGTTCGGTTGCTTGGCGGCTTGTGGAGTTCGAGTTCCGCAATGAGGTCGTTGGTCGGCATGGCGAAGTCCGTTGAGATGAAGTGCAGGGCGCGAAGGCCTTCCGCTCCAGCTTGTCGGCTTGAAGCGAGGCTTCGCTATCCGGGCAGGTCCGCCCGGCGCAGGAGGATCATGCGCGGGTTGGCGTAGCGCATGTCCTCCGGCGCGTCCGAGTTGTCGAGCAGGAATCCCGTCCACTTGAGGAACGCGCGTGTGGAATACGACGCGGGGGCGGTGTGCGCGTAAATGAAAGGGCTTGTGGCGAACTCGCGGATCGGCGAGTAGCGGTGGTAGTTGAAGACTTCGCGCCAGAAACGCTCCCGCTCGGGGGTGGGCTTGCGGAGAATGGGGTCGCGGTGGCGGCTGCTGATGAGGAAGTAGTCGGGCCGCAGCTCTCGGAGCTTGTCTGCGTCGTAGCCTGTGACGACCACTGGGTGGCGGGCTTCGTTGATGGGGGGGGTGTCATACTGCCAGGGCACTTCGGGCATGCCGATGGTGGAGCCGGCAGGCACGTGGCGGGCAATCCACTCGGCCGCGGCCAGGCGAATGTCCCGAGCGCGGAAGAGGCGCGTGTAGGCCAGGCTCTTGCACAGGCAGGTGGACACGACCAAGGCCGCGCACAGCCACATGAGGACGCGGCGCGCGGGGGCGAATGGAAACGCGCTCCAGCCGGCAGTAACAAAGCGGCCCGCGAGCAGGGCCAAGAAGGGCAGCAGGAGCATGAGGTGCCGGGCGTACACCGTGCCGATCGCGCCCATGGTGAGGTAGACCAGAGCGAAGCCGGCGATGATGATCCACACGCGGCGCCCTTGGAGCACGAGGGCGCGCACGATGGCGCCGAACGTCAAGACGAGCGGCCACGGCCCTGTCGTGCGCATGAGCACGTCCGCGGGACCGTAGAACGCGCGCGCGGCCATGCGCGTGAATCGCGGCCACCAGCTTGCGGCCGCGGCGGGCTCGGCGCCAGCATTGATCGCCACGGACGTGACCTCGCCCGAGAAAATGCGCCAGAATTCGAGCGGGTGCAAAACGACTTGAAAGTTGAGCAGGGCAAACACGCCGAGCGCAGAGCCTAGGCCCACGAGCACGGGACGGCCCCAAGCGCGCTCAAGCTTCTCGAACCACCGATAGCGCCATGACGCGCGCAAGGCCGCCGCGAGGGGGATCATGGGCAGGAGCACCCCGGCTTGGTATTTCGCGCTCATCGCGAGCCCGAAGGCAATGCCCGCAAGAAGAGGCCAGCGCGCGCGGTGGGAGGCATACGTGCGCAAGCAAAAGTACACGCCGAGGCTCGCGAAGAAGAGCATGGGCACGTCGCCAGTCATGTAGTGCATGTGCACCGTGAGGAGAGGCGACACCGCGGCGATAAGCGCCGCGACCTCCGCGGTCTGGCGGTCGTAGAAGAAGCGCGCGGCCAAGTAGATGGCCAGCACCGTGGCGACGCCGAACAACACGACCAGGAGCCGGCCGACGCGGTACATGCGCGCAATCGCGTCGGGGTGCTTGAAGTAGTACGTCACGTCGTGGGTGAGCGTCACGTAGCCCACGAGCCGCGCGGCCGCCAAGCCGAAGCCCTCGATGTAGAAAATGAGGCTGGGCCACCCATACAAGCCCGTGGAAAAATCGCCGGCCAGCGGGTCCATGTTCGCCAAGCCCTTGAGCACGTAATGCTCGTCGGGGTGGCGAGAGCGGATGGCGTTGAAGGTGGACCGCGGCCGAGGCGCGGCGTTGCTGAACTCAGGATAGATGTGAGCGCTCGCCCTGACCTCGTCCACAGGCACGCGCGGGTACTTGCCGTCCGGGAAGTAGAAGGCGTTTCGCTCGGCGGAGGGCAGGCCCCAGTCCAGCCCCATGACGCCAAGTGCGAAAGCGATCAGCACGATCGCGATCACAAAGATGCGCTCGCGCCATCGCCTCATGTCTTCTCCGCAACACAAAGGATACTCAGGCCGAAGGGGGCGTTGGCCCAGCGCAGCGCGCAGCGCTCAAGCGCCATGACCGCGGCGAGGGCGGTGTTGACGGCGCTGGGCGTCGGGCGCAAGTCCGACTCCCCCTGCCGCTGCCGCTTGCGCCGCCATCGCGTCAGGGCGATAAGGGGAAAGAGCACAAAGTTCCAGTGCGTCATGCGCCGCACGTGGAGGCCCGCGGCGCGCACCTTTTCAGATAGCTCGCGGCGGGTGTAGCGGCGCTGCGTGTGGATCGCGGCGTCATGGCTGCTGCGCAACGCCTCGTACGCGGGCAAGTTCAGCACGAGCCCGCCGCCGGGTTTGAGCACGCGGCGAAGCTCGCGGAGCGCGGCCACGTCGTCCTTCACGTTGGCATGGTAAAGCACGTCCATCGACAGGACAAGATCGAACGTTTCGTCTGCGAAAGGCAGGCGCTCTGTGGAACCTTGGCAAAGGGGGCAGTCGAGGCGGCGGCTCGCGTGGCTGAGCGCATGCATGGACGCATCCATGCCGATGGCCGCGCGGCCGGGAAAATGCGCGAGCATGCCGCCCGCGCCGCAGCCGGCGTCGAGGATGCGCGCGTGGGGCCGGCCAAGCCAAGGCCGCGCGAGTAGGAGCACCAGGCGCTGGAGCGCCAGATACCACCAGTGCCGCGTGTCGAAGTGGGCGAGCTTGTCGAACTCCAACGGATCCACTTCAGCGTCCGCCATACTGGCGTTTGTAGTAATCCCAGTAGCCCTCGTCCTTGAGGCTGCGCCACCAGTCTAGGTTTGCCATATACCAGCGCACCGTGCGCCGGATACCCTCCTCAAACGGCATCTGCGGCTCCCAACCCAGGGCGCGCAGCTTGGTGGAATCCAGCGAGTAGCGCCGGTCGTGGCCCTCACGGTCGCGCACGTGTTCGATCAGGTCGTGTCCCTTTCCCGTCTCTTGAAGGATCAGTTCCACGAGTTCGATGTTTTCTCGCTCGTTGCCGCCCGCGATATTGTAGACCTCGCCCTCGGTCCCCTTCTCGATGAGCAACTCGATCGCCGCGCAGTGGTCCTCCACGTGGAGCCAGTCGCGCACTTGCTTGCCGTCGCCGTACACGGGCAGCTTGCGGTCGTCGATGGCGTTTGTGGTGAAGAGCGGGAGCATCTTCTCCGGATACTGGTTCGGCCCATAGTTGTTGGAGGCGCGCGTGATGATGACCGGCACGCCGTGGGTGACCCAATACGAATACGCGAGCCGGTCCGCGCCGCACTTGCTCGCGGAGTAGGGGTTGCGCGGGTTGAGGGGATCCTCCTCGGTGAACCCGCGCTCGGTAGCGACGCCGTAGACTTCGTCCGTGCTGATCTGGACGAACTTGCCCACGTCGTGGCGCCGCGCCACTTCGAGCAACACGAACGTGCCCTTCACGTCGGTGTCGATGAACTCGCCCGCGCTGAGGATGCTGCGGTCCACGTGCGACTCCGCCGCGAAGTTGACCATGACCGAGACGTGCTCGGCCTTGACGACGTGGTCGACGAACTCGTCGTTGCAGATATCCCCGCGGTAGAAGCAGAAGTTGGGCAGATCGGCGACGTCAGCCAGGTTGTCGAGGTTGCCGGCGTAGGTGAGCTTGTCGTAGACCACCACCTTCTGGCCGGCCTTGGCCAAGCGTCGGGCGAAGTGGCTGCCGATGAATCCTGCGCCGCCCGTGACAAGATAGGACATGGTATATACTCCTTGAGCCCGTCTCCGCTAGGAACCCTCAGGGCACACCATGCGGAGGATCAGCACTGCAAGGCCACATTATACCGCGGCTGGCAGAGGAAAGGCAAATCATTGTAGCGTTTGAGATTCTTGAAGTGGCACTTCGTTCGATCCCGCTGCTGTGCTGGGGTGGCTGAATCCCAGCGGGTTCCGTATATCAGGCCAGGGTTCGCGCGCGAGGCTCGCAACCCTGGGTTTTGAGGCGCACTGCTCCTGCAATCCGGAGGTGGGCTCCGCACAAGCCGCCTCACGAATAGCCGGAAGGCTACCTCATGATTTCGGACGCTCCAAGCAAGTTGGACGCGACACCTGACACCGTTCCCGTCTTTTCCTGCCGCGTTCCTGCCTTCGTACTCTCGTGGTCTGACCAGGCGCCTGTCGGTTTCCTGCCGTCAGCCTGCCGCTTGGTGTGCGCTTGCCCGCATTTCATTCCTTGCAAGTCTCGTTCTCATAGACGCGGCATCGGTTAGCTCATTGGCAACGAGCGCTAGCACGATGTGCTAGTTCGCGCGGGATTCTGGCTCTTTGAAAATGGGCTTGAGCGGCAGAAGATATTGCCAATTGGCATGTTACGGCTATGGCTGTATTGTGGCACGCATCATGCTAATGTGAAATTGCATCGGCTCTCTCCTTGCATAGGCCCCGAGTGCCCGCCCTAGGGTACTCGGGGCCTTCTTATGCCCACACTTGCCGATGTGCTCTGTGTTTTTGGCCACTCACTGTGGATTCGGCGATGCGTATCTGTCTTGTTGAGGACGACCCGATCATGCAGACCACGGTCCTCGACTTTGTGAGGGAGTTGGGGTATGCGGCCGGGTGTTGTGGGTGGAGCGAGTCGGTGCAGCGGGGGGAGGAGATGCTGGGGTGCGCGGACGTGCTGATCGTAGAGCCGCCCGTCTCAGGTGCTGAGGCGCTTGGCGTGATTCGTCGCATGCATCGGCTTCGGCCAACGGCCCCCATCATTCTCATCAAGCGCGACGGCTTTGCAGTGCCGTTCAGCGATGCGATGTCGTGCGGGGTCCACGCCTACTTGCGGCAGCCCCTCCATCTTGCGGAACTCGAACTCATGCTGGCGCGGTTGGCCGAGGCGATGGAGCCGCGCGCGTCCGTGGGAGGTTAGAAGCAGGGCCGCGCGGCTCTCGCTATATGCCCAGTTTTCGCATCTTGTATCGCAGGGTCGAGTAGGGCATGTCCAGGAGCTTGCATGCTTCCCGCCGGTTCCATCGGGCTTGATCGAGCGCCGCGAGAATGCGCTCCTCCTCCGTCTCCGCTCCCCGAGTGAGTGGGCTCACGGGAGTTCTTGTCAGCATTGGGGCGAGCGAGCGCAGGTGGCTGGCGGTGATCGGGCCGGGGCCCACCAGCATCGCCGTGCTTTCCACGACGTTGCGCAACTCGCGCGCGTTGCCGGGGTAGTCGTACCCTTCCAGCAGCTCGACCGCGTCGGCTGTGAATCCGCCCAGCTCCTTGCCCCGCGACTCCGCGTACAGTGCAAGGAAATGTTCGGCGATGGGAAGGATGTCCTGCCTGCGCTCACGCAACGGCGGCAGGTGGATGGCGAACCGATTGAGGCGGTAGTAGAGGTCGGGCCGGAAGCGCCCTTCGTCGATCAATCGTTCGAGCGCCACATTGGTGGCCGCCACCACGCGCACGTCCACTTGGATTTCGTCCGCGCCGCCCACGCGTCGCAGGCATCGGGTCTCCAGCACGCGCAGCAAGGTGGCCTGCGCCTGCGCGGACAAGTCCGCGATCTCATCCAGGAACAGCGTGCCGCCGTCGGCCAACTCGAAGTAGCCGGGCCGGTCCACACTCGCGCCCGTGAACGAGCCCTTCACGTGGCCAAAGAGTTCGCCCTCCACAAGCGTCTCCGGCAAGGCTGGGCAACTCACCGCGATGAACGGGCTGTCCTCTGGCGCGGCCCGGAAGTGGATCTCCCGCGCGACGACTTCCTTGCCGGTGCCGGTTTCGCCAGTGATGAGGATGGTGTCGCAGTTGGCTTCCACCGCTTGCGCGATGCGTTCGCGCACCGATTCGGATGCGCGGCTCTTGCCCACAAACTGCCGGTTGCCGGCCCGCGCAGCGGCCGCGGCCTGCATGCCCCGGATCGTTTCCTTCAGGTGGCGCCGATCCCGAAGCAATCCGCGCACGCGCCCGGCTTTCTCCAGCACCGCGTCCAGATCGGTCAATTTGATCGGCTTGGTGAGTAAATCAGCGGCGCCCAAACGCAAGGCCTGGATGGCCGTCGCCATGCTGCCATGGCCGGTGATGATGACGCACGAGAGCGCGGGCCGAATCTCCTGCGCCTTCTCCAGCACTTCCAGCCCGTCCATGCCTGGCAGGCGCACATCGAGCAGCGCGATGTCGTACTCCCGCGCGTCAAGCTTGCTCAGCGCGTCTTTGCCATTGTAGGCGGAATCAATCGTGTGGCCCAAATCCCGCAGATATGGCGTAAGCGTCTGGTGGACGATGGCCTCGTCGTCCACAAGCAGGATTCGGAGTGGGCCGTAGGTGGGCATGTCAGAGATGGTTGATGGTTGATGGTTGATGCGGGAGGCAAGTTCAACCAATGACCAATGACCAATGACCAATGACCAGTGACCAGTGACCAGTAAATCAGTGCCCGCGCCCCGGCGGCGCGGCCGGCAACGTCATAGAGACCATTGTGCCGGCGCCGAGTTCGGACTGCACGTCGAGGGTGCCGCCGATGCTCTCGACGGTGGCTTTGCACACCGCGAGGCCAAGGCCCGAGCCGCGGCCTGGTTCCTTTGTGGTGAAGAAGGGCTCCATCACGCGGGGCATGACATCGTAAGGGATTCCGCCGCCCTTATCCTCCACCTCGACGCGCACGGTGGGGCTGCCTTCGCCGTTGGCCGCGCGTGTGCGCACGGTCACCGCGGGGGGCGCAGGCTGCGCTCCGCTGGCGATGGCGTCCTCGACTGCGTCACGCGCATTGAAGAGGATGTTGAGGATCGCCTCTTCGAGCGCGAATGGGTTGGCCACAACTGGCGGCATATCTTCGTCGAGGTCGAGCGCCCACTGCACGCCGCGGCTGCGCAGTTGCGAACCCAGCATGCCCATGGCCGCGCGAATCACGTCGTTGACCCGGACTTGGCGAACTTCGGTCTTGTCCGCGGAGCGGGCGAACATGCGCAGGTGGTTGATCGTGGCGCTCATGCGGTCGACTTGCTCGACGATAGTTCGGAGGTTCTTCTGTAGGCGCCCCTCGGGCATTTCCCACTTCCGCTCGACCGCGATGAGCATGTGCTCCGCCAAGCCGCGGATGCCGGTGAGGGGCTGGTTCAACTCGTGGGCCATGCCGGAAGCCATCTCGCCGAGCGCTTGGAGCCGCGCGGAGCGGATGCTGAGCGCGCGTTGCTCTTCGAGTTGCTGCTCGGCTTCGCGCCAGGTGCGCGCCACGGCTTGCTGCGTTTGGTCCAGCGACGCGGCTTGCCGATAGAGGAGCTGCTTGAGCTGCTCGTCGGCGAGGCGGAGTTCGTCCTCCGCGTGTTTGATGCGCAGCATGGAGTTGACGCACGCGGCCAGCTCCGCGGGGTGGACAGGCCGGGTCAGGAGGCTGTCGGCCCCTGCACCAAGCACGGCGGCCTTGTCTTGGGCGCTGGCGAAGTGGCTAGTGACGAGCATGACCGGTGTCCGCGCCGTGGCCTGGCCGGCCTTCAGGCGCCGGCACAGGTCGATGCCGCCCCGCGGGGGCAGGTGGGCATCCACGATGATCAGCGCGGGCGCAAGCCTCGCGGCCTGTTCCAGCGCCTCGTTGGCCGTCGACGCGGCCGCGATGCTGCAATCGGGCACGCCGCGTTCCATCATGATCTCCATGGCGCGGCGGTTGTCGGGGGCGCCGTCGACGATCAACACCATCGGCCGAGTCATAGGGGCGGTCACTCCGTGAACAGCTTCGCCATGCGTGTGCGTAACTCGATAAGCCGCTTCTCTTGGTCGTTGCTGAACGCACCTTGGCGTTGTGCATACAGATCCATCCAGGTCGCGATTCGCGCGAATTCGTCGGCGCTCAGCTTCACGTCGCCATGGCCTTTCCGCAGCATGGCCAGTACCGGGCTCGTGGCCGCGGTGCAGGCGCCAGGTGTGGAATAGCCCTGCCGGTAGCGCGTGCTGACGTGGCGCTGGAGGCTTGCGTTGCCACCCGCGTTCACGAGCGCGTCGTACGCCTTGGCCGGCGTCAGGTCGGCGCGCTTCACGGCCTTCGCATCGCCCTTGGGGTTATGGCATTGCACGCAGCGCTTGTCGAGCACCGGTTGCACGAGCTTGTCGAACCGTAGCGGCCACGAGCCTTCCGGGCCGGGCGTCAGCTTCGACGGCGCGCGGCGTGTCGCCATGAGCCGGGTGTTCACGGGCGTGGTGTTGCGCGGATCATGGCAGCCCACGCACGAGACGCGCTGGCCGGCTTGCATATACGTCGCGGTGCGCATGGTCTGCACCGCGAGGCCGTCCGCGTCGAGCGCTTGAAAAAACACGAGCACGCCCGCGGGCATGCGGAAGTACGCGGACCCGTCGGCCGCCACCGGCGCGGTGCCGATGACGAACTTGCCCGGGTCGTCGCGCGTGAGGCCCATGGGGGGCCGGTTCATTTGCGGCTGCGTCTTGGCCGGCACGCCCACGATGCGGATGCGCTTGACCGTGCCGCGGGCCACGCCAGCCAGGCCCTGATACACGTCTTGCACGACCACTTCAGAGAGGGGAGCTTCATCGTCCTGCACGACGGCGCTCGATAAGATCGGCGGCTTCGGCCGCGCGCGGAGGGGGATGGGATACAGGGTCGAAATCTTTGGGTCGCGGTACAGCAATTCGAGGTTGCCCCAACGGTCGTACAGGTAGATGCCCGTCGCGTTGCCTGCTGCTTTCTTGCCCTGCTTGCGGATAGGCTGGGGGCTCCAGGCCACGAGGTAGAAGTCCTCCGACAGCGGCCAGGGGTTGGCGTAGTAGCTCGCGGGCCAGCCTTCGGTCTCAGGGAACCGCACCTCCGGGGTGAGCCGCGTGATAGGGTCTTTGCCGTCGCAGCCCACGGCGGGGTCGAACAGCACGAGGCTGCCGGCGGTGATTGCGTGGTGTGCGGACGCGGTGAAGATGAGCTTGTTCGAGTTGGGGATCGCCCGCGCCTCGAAGATGCAATGGGGCGACTTGGTGTAGTTGCCGTACACAGCCTGCGGGTTCGTGCCGTCGGGGTTGGTCGCCCACAGGCTCATGTAGGGCATGTTGTGTCGGTCGATGTAGTCCCACCGTGCATAGAGGATGCGGCCGTCGCGGGCGATGCTGGGCGTCCACTCGAAGTTCTCGAACGCCGAGATGGCGTGCATGCCGCGGCCGTCGGCGTTCATCACGTGCAGCGTATACACGGCCACAGGCCGGCTATTGCCGCCGCCGCAGCGCACATAACTATCGCCGAGCGTCGCGGCCAGCGTCTTGGCTGTGTTTGCGGCGCTGCATTGAAGGAACTGCCCGCGCCGGGTCGAGAGGAACACGATGCGGCCGTCGGGCAGGTAGCGCGCGTCGAAGTCGTCGTAGCGCCCGCGGGTGAGCTGGCGCACGCCTTGTCCATCGATCCCCACTTCAAAGACGTTGTAGAAGGCGTCCTCAGGGAGGGCCTCCTTCTTCATCTTGTTGCGCACGCCGGCTACCTGGGGGTAGTACTTGCAGTGTGCGTAGAGGATGCGCTTGCCGTCGTACGACAGGTCGGGCCGCAGGAAGCTGCCGGTGGCGTCTTCGATGACGCGTCGCAGCTTGGGCGAGTTGGTCTTGTAGCTGCTCAGCCGGTAGATGCCGCCGCCGGGCCGCGACCACCAGCCGTAGTACTGGTCGGACATGTGGCTGAACGACCCCGGCTGGCGCTTGGTCACGAGGATTTCGTCGAAGTTCAGCAGCGGATTGGACAGGGCAAGCCGGCGCACGGTCCAGCGCGCTTTCATGTAAACCGCGCGGCGCGTCTCCAGAGGCGTGTCCCCGGTGAAGCCCTTCGCCTGTGCCGCGACCGCGTTGAGCGTGCGGACCGCTTGCGCGGTTTCGACGCCCAATTCATCGAGCGCCGCGGCCAGTTTGAGGCCGCGCGCGACGATGTGCTTCAGCTTGTACGTAGGAGCGCGGTTGGTCGCCACTGCCGAGGGCAGGCTGTTCGACGACCACTGGCTCACGCTGCTCTGGTTGGCCGGCCTGCGAAGCGCGATGTTCTTCTTGGGATCGGTCTTCGCGTAGACCTCGACCTCATCCAGGTGGAGATACGCCTTGCCGGGGAGTTGGATGCGCAGCCAGCGGGCCGCTTCGCCCTTGAGGTCGACCACGAGCGGCTTCTTGTCCGTGAAGCCATAGAAGACCTTGCCGTTGTGCTGGTAGACCTGGCGCCATTGCTTGGCGTCGTCAGAGAGCAGGACGATGAGCCGGCTGGCGCGTGCGGCGACGCCATCCGTGCGGTTCCAGATTTCGACGCGATCTAGCGGCTGGGATTTCCCGAGATCCACGTGCCACCACGGCTTGTTGTTGAGATTGGTGTGGAAGGCCCACTTGCCCGTCTTACGGCCATCGACCGCGCCAGCCGCGTCTTCCCAGGTCTTGACATAGGCCTCTCGGATTGAGCCCCGGCCGCGCACGTCGTCTTGGAGCAGCCAGTCAGCCTCGACCTGCTCGCGGAACGACGCGGCGTGACCAAGGCCGGCCAGCAGCATCGCGGCCACTGCGCATGGGGCGATCGTGCGTTCTAGCACCGCAGGCTCCTCTCCTTGACAGACGCTCGCGACACCCATAGCGTAGCCATGTCTGCCGGATGCGTCAAGGCAAGGCCAGTCAGGAGGTTCCCCATGAGCTTTGCTGATCCGAGCGGCAGACGCCGCGGGCTTGTAGTAGGGCCATTTATGGCCCGTCAGCAACGCTGAAAAACGGGCGATGCATCGCCCCACGTGTCACGTCATGGCTGAGGTGTCGAACACGGACGCGCCGCAGTGCGACCGTGGGGCGACCCGCTTGTAGTGGCGACCGTCAGGGCGCCCTCTGCTCCGATGGGCGAATCGGCGCCCGAACGGAAGGCCCTGACGGGCCTGCGACAAGCGCTATATCGCCCGCTTGTGGCCGCGTCGTGTTCCTCCGCCATCCCGGCTGCCACGCACGCCAGAGCAGTCGTCGTCCGCCGTGCCTCGGACACCGTGACGAGGACTGCGCCGCGAGCGGTGCGACAGCACAGGCATGAGCAAGTGGGGTTTTGCAAGTGGCTCGGGATTTCAATACACCTGCCCACCGCCCGCATGGTGGCGTATGCGGCTACAAGTGCCTTGATTGACGGTAAAGGAGCGGATCATTACAGTATCGTGCGTCGCGTCTTGCGGTCGCCGGACGCCGCTGCGACCTTGGAGGAACAGGCGCTTCGGTCCAGCACGAGTATCGCGTCCATGGCACATGATTCGGCTACCCCATTTCGGCGACTGCCCTACATGCCGCAGCTTGACGGGCTGCGTGCGTTGGCGGTGCTGGGTGTGCTCGTGCTGCACTTCACCCCGGCCGCGTCGCCGATCAAGAACGTCATCCCACTGGGAGCAGGGGTCACGCTGTTCTTTGTGCTGTCGGGCTACCTGACCACCCGCACGCTGCTCAACGCCCGGCAGCTAGCCGAACCCGATGGAGAGGCCGCGCTCTGGCGCGCATGGCGGCGGTTCCATGCTCGCCGCCTGCTGCGCGTTGTGCCTCCGTACTACATACTGATCGGCATTGCTGCGGCCGTCGGGTGCGAGCCTGTGCGCAACAGCTTCTGGTGGCACGTTTGCTACGCCACAAACTGGGGGTTCCTGTATAGCTGGGGTCCGGAGGGCGTGAACGCTCACTTGTGGTTTGTGTCCGTGATGGAGCAGTTCTATTTGGTCTGGCCGTTGTTCATGATCTTCCTACCAGAGCGCCGGCTCATGCCTGCTGTGCTTGGCGCTATCGCAGTTGGGCCGGTGACGCGTGTGATTTGCCAAGCATACGACTATAGTCCGTTCCACTTGTTCATGTGGCCCACGTCCAGCTTCGACGCGCTGGGTGTTGGCGCGTTGCTCGCCATGCTGTCCCGCCGCGACGACGGTGTCTGGTGGCGGTACAAGCTGGGCCGCTGGGGACTTGCCGCGGGCTTGCCGGTCTATTACATCGGTTTTTTGGCGGATCGCTTGACGGGCGAGTTCGTTGGCGTATACGAGAGCTTGGGCGTGGCAGGGCTTGCGCTGTTCTGCTTCTGGCTCATTGATCGAGCATCGTCCGGGTTCCAAGGCGTGGCAGGCTGGCTCCTGTCATGGTGGCCTTTGTGTTGGGTTGGCAAGGTGAGCTACACCGTTTACTTGGCCCACATGTTTGTGGCGTCTGCCATCGGCTGGCTTGCTTCCCGACTCCATGTTGGAGGTTTTACCGACCCCTTCAGCATGCTTGTGCTGATTGCTGCCACTCTTGGCGTGGCTGCCGTTTCGTGGTACCTTGTGGAGCGCCCGGTGTCCAGGCTGCGAGACCGGTTCCGCACAACGTGATGACAGCCCGCGGTGTGAGATCACATGAGGAGGACGCACATGCCAGCGCACGCGAGATTCTCGGACCTTGAGGCCGCTCTCACGCTCCGAAACGAACCGGACCGCGTGCCGCTTGTGGAGTTCGACGTCGAGCCGGGCGTGATGGGAGCGTTCCTGGGCCGCAAGGTCGCGGGCCCCGCGGACATCGTCGATTTTTGGGCGACCGCGGGCTACGGCCACGTGCCGCTGTCCGTGGGGCTGCTCGAGATGGGCGGCGTGCTGTCCGGCGAGGCGAGCTTGAGCAAGGAGGACAAGTACAGCCTCTACTCGGACGAGCCTGTGGAAATGACCTGGGCCGCGGAGCACAAGGGCATCATCACGTCCATGGCCGAAATCGAGGCACACCCCTGGCCTGCAACGGACCAGATGGACTTCACCCAATTGCGCGAGGTCGCCGCACTGCTGCCGCCGGGCATGAAGATTGTGGCGTGCCTGGGCAAGATCTTCACGTCCGCGTGGATGCTCATGGGGTTCGAGACCTTTTGCATGGCCACGGTCGAGCAGCCCGACCTCGTCGCCGCACTCGTGGAGAGGGCCGGTTCGCTCCAGTATCTCGCACTGGAGCAGGCTATCGAAGAGGGGGGAGTCGGCGCGGTGCTGCTGGCCGACGACATCGCGTACGGCACAAGCACGATGGTGAGCCCCGCGGTGCTGCGACGCTACATCTTCCCGTGGTTCAAGCGCATGGGCGAGCTGTGCCGCGCCAAGGGCCTGCCGTTCATCTACCACTCCGATGGCTGCCTCTTCGAGGTCATCGAGGATCTCATCGACTGTGGCTTCAACGCGCTGCATCCCATCGAGCCGCAGGCCATGGACCCGCGCGAGACGAAGGAGATCGTCGCGGGCCGCATGTGCCTGCTCGGCGGGGTGGACGTAGACCGGCTCGCCCGCGGCACCCCTGATGAGATCAAGGAACTGTCGCGGCAGTGCATCCGTGACATGGGCCACGATGGCGCGTACGCGCTGGGCTCGGCGAACTCGGTGCCGGACTACGTGCCGGTGGAGAACTTCCGGGCGATGATCGAGGTGGCGCACGAGTGACGCGACTCCTTGACTGTGCGGGTGCGTGGGCCTAACATTGATGGTCCGCGTCGTGACCCTGATCACGCGGCGGCAGCGGACGGCCTGCGCCGTCCGTCGGAACGTGATCCCGAGGCTTCGGGATCCGCTCCTGGGTTGCGGGCGTCTCCCGCTTTGTGTCAGCCGACGCGTTCCGCTGTAGTTCCTGAGCACCGAGGCTACTCCATGGCCGTTGGCGGCAGCCGAAACTACCGTCGCTTCCTCGTGGACAACTGCGAGGTGCAGGTGCGCGCGGGTTTGCTGGGGCGGGACCGGTCGTTCTACCCGGTGATCAACCTGGGGCTCGGAGGCATCCAATTCATCTCGTTCCGCTCCCTCAAGCTGGGCCAGCGCGTGCAAATGAGCGTGAAGGTGGGAGAGCAGTTGGACGTGTTCAAGTC
>JAJRTI010000601.1 GCA_024278415.1 Planctomycetota bacterium
CCCAAGGAGCCCGCGCCCAAGATCGAACGCATCGACGATTTCACCGTGCGCGTGGTGACTGATGCGAAGACGGTGGACGTGATCCATTTCGGCAAGACGCCTCCCAAGGGGGCCACGTTGGTCGTGGACTACGAGGCCATTGGCGGGTCGCCCGCGGCGCAGGCGACGCCACCCGAGAAGAAGCCAGAGCCCGGCACGAAGAAGGGCGGCACAGCAAAGGCCGCGGCCCAACCGGCTGGCAAGTGACCCGCCTCCCCCTCCTCTGCGCTCTTGCGTCTTTGTCGGATAGGAGCACACGACATGCCCATGGGCCACACGACGTTTGCCGCCGCCTCTCTTGCCATCCTTGCGCTGGCGGCCGATGCCGCGCCCCGCGCGTACGAACTCGCTACGCCCACGCCGCGGCCAGCGGGCGCACCTAAGGCGAGCGACGTGATCATGCGTTCGCTGGGCGTGCACCCGCGCCACGCGAGGGACCGGCACGATACGCTCCAGGCGCTGCGCGATTTCCACGCGACGCGGCTGGAGTGGGCATACATCACCAACAAGGGCTTCATCGCCAAGGTCAAGGCTATGGGCCGGCTCTTCGGCGCTGCCGCAAGCGCACCCTCGTGGCGTCGCCACGGCCGGAGCAAAGGCTGGGAGGCCGTGTGCATCGTCGACCTAGACGGCGAAGTCATCATCGCACCGTGGAAACGCGCATGGAAGAGCAAGACGCTCTGGGGCTGCATGAACAACCCGGACCTCGAAGCCGGGTACGTGGCCTACCTCAAGACGTGCATCGACGCGGGCGCGGACGTGATCCAGCGCGACGAGCCGGAAGGCAACGCGAGCGCGGTCGGCTGGGGGGGGTGCTTCTGCAAGTATTGCATGAGCGGCTTCCGGGGCTACCTCGCGAAGCATACGACTCCTGCACAGCGTGCGAGACTCGGCGTCGGCGACATTGAGACGTTCGATTACGGCGAGTTCCTTCGCACGAAACACGGGCTCAAGCGCGACGAGTTCCGGAAGTGGCCCAACGACGAACTGAAGAAGCTCTTTCGCCGATTCCAGGAGGACACGACGCTCGCGTTCCACGCGCGCACACGCCAAGCGTTGAACGAGTACGCCGGCCGGCGCGTGGCCATGTCCTGCAACAACGGCTGCCGGGCCTGGGGGCCCATCCAGATGCAGTTCGATTGGGCCTTCGGAGAACTGTGGTTCCGCGACGCGACGCCGCACTTCCTGTTCAACGCGATGCGCAAGGCCGCGGCTCGCGGCAAGATGCAGGTCGTGACCATGCCCAAGAAGGGCAACGACGATGATCCCAAGGCCTGGGAGCGGCTCACGCGGCAGGCCATCGCGATGGCGTACGCCTGTGGCGGCCACTGCATGGTCCCGTGGGACGTGTACATGCCCGGACCCGCGCCGCGCTACTTCGGCAGGCCGGAGCAGTATGCGGACCTGTACGCGTTCATCCGCGCGGCGGCGCCGTACTTTGACGGGTACGAGTTCGCGGGCGCCGTGGGGCCCGGCATTCGGTGCAAGGTGTACGCGAAAGCGCCGGCCCTGCACCTGCCGGCCGGCGACGTTGTGGCGGTGGCTCGCGCCATGCCGGGCAAGCCGGACGCGCCGGTCGTCGTGCATTTGGTGGACTGGTCCGCGGAGCCGAAGCCGTTCACAGCCACGCTCAGTCCCGGCGCCCTGTTCGGCGAAGCGCCACTCTTGGTCAAGCTGCTGACGCCGGCTGCGTACGACGCCGCGGCCCATGCACGCGCGGAGGATACCGGCGACTTCAGCGGGCTTATCAGAGCAACCGTGCTCGCCCGCGGCTACGCGCCAGTGGTGGAAGTCCCGGCGCTGGCGCCGTGGGGGCTCCTCGTGATCGAGCCCGATCCGAATGCAAAACCGGGCGTGTGGGCCCCGGCGATCGTGGCGGACGACGCGAGCTACTACCAGGGCGCGCTCGCCGTGCGCATGGAGTGTGCGTCGGCCGGTGCGACGATACGCTACACCATCGACGGCTCCGCGCCGACCGCGGCGTCGCCCCGCTACGCGGGGCCGATCAAGCTGATGCGAAGCGCGACCGTGCGCGCGGTGGCGTTCTTGGCGGATGGCCGCAAGAGCGACGCGGCGTCTGCCGCGTTCACCAAGCTGCCGCTCGACGTGAAGCCGCTCATGCCCGACGCGGCCTCGCTCATGCCCAACCTGAAGCTTTGGCTCGCGGCGGACACGTTGGCCCGCAAGCTGGGTGACGGCGATGCAGTACTGGAGTGGCCTGCGCGTGTCGGCCCCAGCGCGCTCGCGCTCAAACGGAAGGGGTACGCCGGCGCGGTGCTGGGGCCGCCAACGTTCAGAGCCCACGCGATGAACGGCCAACCGGTCGTGCGTTTCGACGGCAAGGACGACCAACTGGCCATCGCCAACTTCGCCAATGAGCACCTGGCTGGCGGTGCGTTCACGATCTTCGTGGTGACGCAGTCGGAGGATTCGTCGTTCGGCATCTGCGGCAACGGCTTGGCCGGCACGGGCGGCATCCCTCGGCTCTACCTGACGCGGGGCTCCGCGCGCTACAACGTGTTCGGCCGCGCGCTCGCTCTGATGCCGCCGGGGAGTGGCCCCATGATCGCGGCCTACATGCACGACGGAGTGGCGACGTTCTCCGGCGCGTCCAACGGCCGGCGGACTCCGGTGCTTGACGGCATGCCCGCGGTGGAGAAGTTCGGCGGCGGGAACTTGTCCATGCCTTTCTGGTCCGGCAACCGCAACCACGCGGGCGACATTGCTGAGGTCGTCGTGTACGACCGCAAGCTCAGCGACGCGGAGCGGATGGCCGTGGAGATGTACCTGGCGGTCAAGTATGGGGTGAAGTATCGGCGCCGGTGGCAGTAGGCCTTGTCTGGGGCTCGCATCGCGTCCTGGGCCACGCGCCCCCCTGCGGCCCTCGCTGGATTCCGGTGATCCTGCTGCGGACAGGCCTATTCGAGGTAGCCCAGCGATTTGAGCATGTCGCGCATTTCCTCGTCCATGACGAAGCGTTTCTGGTTGCGCTTTCGGGCGACCCTCGCCATCTTGAGCTGCCGCTCTTGCCACGCGTCGAGACGGGCGAGCATCTCTTTCAGCCGGTATGGCAGCGTGTCGGCCAAGTTCTGTTTCTCGTGGGGATCCTCGCGCAGGTCGTACAGCTCAGCCGGCTTCTGTGCGGTGGCGGTGATGCACTTGAACATCTCATAACGCAGCGCCTTGCGCTCGGGCCGCTCGGGGGTCATGAACTCCGAGCAGACCTCGCGGGGCTTGCCTGGCCGCCCCGCGATCATCGGCAAGAGCGACTTGCCTCGGAAGCTCATGGGCGGCGGGACGCCGGCCACGTCGAGCAGCGTTGGCGCGACGTCGATGAGGCTGCATGGCTCGTCGACCACAGTTCCTGCCCGCCCGATGCGCGGGCCGCGCATGAGCAGCGGCACTCGGGTGACCTCCTCATACTCCGTCCACCCGTGCCAGGTGCCCCCATGGTCCCCGAACTCCTCTCCATGGTCGCTCGACAGCACCACGAGGGTGTCGTCCTGGCGCGCGGCCGCGTCGATGTCCGCCAGGAGGCAGCCGAGGAGCGCATCCGCGTAGGCGACGTTGGTTTTGTATCGGCCGATGAACCCCTCGATTGTCCCGGCGAACGTGTCGGGGCTCTCCATGAGCTTCTCGTAGTCGTCGGGCCCTAGGAGGCAGCGGCCACCCGGCGTGACGTGGCGCGCGAGTTGGCGCAGCCCGGCGAGCCCTCCAGCGCTCGGCGGCTTAGAGAGAGGCATGTCCACGTTGCCGTACTGGTTCACCTCCATGAGGTGGATCCACACGAAGAAGGGCGGCTTGGCAGACCGCATCCAGCGTATGGCCGCGCCGACGAGGAACAGGCCAGACGGCTCCAGATACACCCCAGCCTGTCCGGGCATGCTGGCGTAGAGCATCTCCGAGTCTTGCCTCAGCCGGCCTCTTGCGATGTGCCGCGCGCGCCGCGAGAGAAGCATGCCGGGGTCCACGGCTTCGGTGAGGCGCAGACAGGGCAGGGGGCGCGTCGCGTGCTCGAACATGACATAGTCGTCGAAGCCGCGGCTGAACCCGAACCGGCCGTCCACCTGCGCGTTGCACACGAACGCGCCAGTCGAGTAGCCGGCGGATTGGAGCGCCTCGGCCAAGAACGTGAGCACGTCGGGCGCGACATTGGCCGTGGTGCGCCAACAGCCGAGGTCATTCTCGCCCACCCCGTGCACCGTGGGATAGACGCTCATCATCAGCGAGGACACCGAGGGCCGCGTCCACGGGCTCGCCGAGTTGACATGCGTGAACTTGGCCCCGCCGGCCGCGATCGCGTCGAGGTGCGGTGTTGGGACTGGCCCGCCGTAGCACGACAGGTAGTCGCCCCGCAGGGCATCGACCGTGATCAGCACGATGTTGGGCCGATCCGCGCTGGGGTGAGCCGTTGCGCGGCGCTGAGGCAATGCGGCCACGCCCGCGGCTACGCCCGCGACGGCCGCGAGTGTGAGCGCTGCCCGGGCGAAGCGCCAGCGCCGGCCACAGGCGCCCAGGAGCCCGGCGACCGCGCCGAGCAGCAGGCTGGCCAAGGCTACGCGGCCTACCCACAGCGTGATAGCCTGCGGAGGAACGGGGCCCGGCATGCCAGACCCAGGCTCGGCAACCTGGCCGGGGGCGGCAAGGCCCCAAACAATGGCCGTGAAGGCGAAGGGTGGGGCCGCACTGGTCAAGACGGCACGAAGCCACGGGCGCCGCAGTCTCGCCAGGCAGGCACAGAGCCACAGGGTCCATCCTGCGGCTGCGCCGATCGCGGCGCAGGCGGCATAGGTCGCGGCCGAGTAGGCGATCGGGGGCCATACCTCGGATGCGGGGAGCCACCCGAACGCGAGGACCCAGCGCACCCGCCAGGCGTCCAGCGCGGCGAACAGCAAGCCACAGACAATGTAGCATGAGAACGCATCCAGCAGCCGCACGATGGGCCGGCTCCGCCTGCCGCCAGAGCGAGACTGGCCCGCTGGTTCTGCGTCCCCGTTCGGGAAGCACTCGACAGGCGTGCGATCGGGTTGTGCGGCGTTGTCTTCCATCGGCATGGACTCTCATTTGGCTTCGGCGCGAGTGGTCTTTAGTGCCTTAGCCATCCGGAACTGGTATGGAAAACAAGATGTTGCGTGGTGTGCGCGCACTCTTGGCAGGGTATTCCGTATTGCGTATTCCGTATCTCGAATCGCGATCCGAATACGCAATACGCAATACGCAATACG
>JAJRTI010000602.1 GCA_024278415.1 Planctomycetota bacterium
CGGCCTGCGGCCGCAACCCTGGGCTAGAAGCCGGAAGCCCGTTGGGCTTCCAAACAGCGTTGCGTCAAGCGGAAGCGCTGTCCATCGAACTCGCGCACGTTCATGAGGCCAACGGCTGTTGCAATCGGCTGAAGTGTTACCGAAACTGAAACTCCAGAATGCAACGCGTTGGGATGCGTACAATCAGACCTACACCCATACCTATTATGAGCCCCAAGATGAAGTCTTCATCGATTCTTGCATTGGCGCTCGCGCTCATCTGCTCCCTTGCCGGCTGCGACCGCGGCGGCCCAGCCGCACCTGGCACGCGGAAGCCGGGGAAGAAGATTCGCATCAACCTGAGCCTGATCCTCGGCGAGACGTCGGAGTGGTACGCTGGAGGCAAGAAGTGGAAGGAACTGGTCGAGTCACGGGGAGCCGGCGCGTTCGATGTGCGTATCCTCACGCGCGCGTCCCTGTCCAGCGGCAACCAGATGACCGAGTTGGACATGGTGCGCAACGGCGACCTGGAGGCGTCGCTCGAGTCGACGATTCTTCTGTCGCGCTTGGACGAGAAGTTCAGCGTGTTCAGCTTGCCGTGGCTGTTCCTGGATCATCGCGTCGCGAACGCGGTGTGCGACGGGCCGTTGGGGCAGCAGATGCTGGCCCTGCTCCCGGCCAAGGGCCTGGTGGGCTTGGCCTATGGCGTGAACGGCTTTCGGCAGATCACGAACAACCGCGGGCCGATCGAGAAGCTGGCCGACATGAAGGGGCTGAAGATTCGCGTGCCGGGCATCGACATGTATATCAGCGTGTTCCGGCACTTTGGCGCTGATCCTAGTTCGATGAACTTCGGCGAACTCGTGCAAGCTCTCCAGCAAGGCACGATGGACGCCCAGGAGAACCCGTTCTCGGTCATTATGGCGGCCAAGCTCTTCAACGTGCAGAAGTATGTCACGCAGTGGGACTACTCCTACGACCCGCTCGTGCTGTGTGTGAACGCGAAGTTCTTCAACGGCTTGGCGCCGGACCAGCAGGCGTTGCTGCGGGCGTGTGCCAAGGAGGCCATGTCGTATGAACGCGGGCTTGTGGAGGAGGCGGACCGGGTCTTGCCGGCGAAGCTCGTCGCGGCCGGCATGAAACTCAACGTGCTCTCGCGCGAGCAGATTGCGGAGTTCAAGGCATCCCAAGAGGCGCTCTACAAGGAGTGCGAAGAGAACCCGCAGATCGGGAAGTCGCTGGTGGACGCGTTCCGCAAGGCCGCGGCCCAAGCCGAGGGGAAGTAGGTGGCCAAGCTCGCCAAGCGCCTGCTGGAGCATTTGGAGGAGTGGCTGCTTGGCGCGGCGCTCGCGTTCATGGCCGGCAGCACGTTTGTGCAGGTCGTTGCGCGGGCATGGGGGCGATCGATCTCCTTCACCGAGGAGATCAACACGTATCTGCTCGTGTGGATCACCATGCTGGGCATTGCGGTGGCGGCCAAGCGGGGCGCGCACATCCGCGTGCACTCTATTTCGCTGCTGTTCCCGCGGCTGCGCAACGCGCAGGTGTTGCTCGCCGCGGCCTGCTCTTGCGCGTTCTTCGCGGTGCTCGTCTGGTATGGCGGGGAGGTCGTGCTCAAGAGCCACACGAAGATGCGGACGCCGGCGCTCAACTGGCCCATGTGGTGGGTAGGCATGAGCATTCCCATCGGCGGCGCGCTTGCCATTGTTCGCACGGTACAGGCCTGCTGGCGCGGCTGGCGGAGTGGCGCCAGCGACGCGCCGGAAGGGGGGGAGTGACGTGTCTGCTGCTGGCATTGTGCTCGTGTTGCTGTTTGGGCTTATGCTCCTGCTCGAAGTGCCCATCGCGGTGAGCCTGGGGCTTTCGAGCGTGGTCGTACTGGTGGCCTTCGACTTGCGCGAGTTGACCGTGGTGCCCTCGAACTTCTTGGGTACGATCGGGAAGTTTAACCTGCTGACGATTCCCTATTTCATTGTTGCCGGGCTCGTGCTGGGCCGGAGCGGCATCTCGAAGCGGCTCGTCGATTTCGCGTCGGCGATCGTGGGCGACGTGCCGGGCGGGCTGGCCATCGTGGGGGTGGTGGTGTGCATCTTTTTCGCCGGCATTTCAGGCTCAGGGCCAGCGGACGTGGCGGCCCTCGGTCTGATCTTGATCCCGGCCATGGTGGAGGCTGGCTATTCCCGGGGCTTCGCGGCCGCACTTATGGCGTCGGGCGGCGGGATCGGCATCATCGTGCCGCCGTCGATCGCACTCGTCGTGTATGGTATCGCGGCGGCGAGCGTGGTCGACGTGAACGTGGACATTGGCCGGCTGTTCCTCGCGGGCGTGGGTCCGGGCATCCTTGTGGGCCTGTCGCTCATCGTGTTCATCTACTGCGTGTCGGTGCGACGGGGTTACCGCGGCTCTCGGACGCGTGGTTCGCTCAAGGAGATCGCGGCCGCGTTTGGCCGCGCGTTCTGGGGGCTACTCGCTCCGCTGATCATCTTGGGCGGCATCTACGGGGGGAAGTTCACGCCCACTGAAGCCGCGGCGGTCGCCGTGGTGTACGCGGTATTCGTGGACGTTGTGATCTACCGCGAGATGAAGCTGTGCGACATTTTTGGCGTGTTCGTCGAGGCAGGGGTGACCAGTGCGCAGGTGTTATTCATCGTGGCGTGCGCGTACCTTTTCTCGTGGGTGCTTCAGTATGAAGGCGTGGTCTCGTCGCTCAGCCATTGGCTCATTTCGCACGCGTCCAACCGTTACGTTTTCCTCGCCATTGCCAACGGGGTGCTGCTGGCCGCGGGATGCATGATCGACGCGATTTCGATCTTCTACATTTTCTTGCCCATTCTGCTGCCGGCCGTGCTCCACTTTGGGATTGACCCTGTGCACTTCGGGATCATCATGACCGTAAACTTGGCCATCGGCCAGATCACGCCGCCGGTGGGGGTCAACCTCTTCGTGGCGAGCAGTGTCTCTGGCGAGCCCCTCAACCGCCTCTATCGTGCGATTCTGCCGTTCATTGCCGCGGAGGCGTTCGCCCTGTTGCTGGTCACGTTTGTGCCGCCGATTTCGTTGGCGCTGCCGCGGTGGGTGGACTGGCTCAAGTCGACGCCGGGGTAGGGCTGACACCTGGACACACATAACACCGTGGTTCCACGGTCCAGCTCTGCTCGCAGGCGAGTCATGCGGGTGGCGGCAACGTGCTGCACGGTGATGGGGCGAGGCCGCGGGATCGGTGCGCCGAAAGCGCTACATTCCATAGCCCCGTGCAAGTGCGTTCGCCCGCCTGCCTGTGCGTGTCCGCACGCAGACAGGCCCACGCGGGCGAACGCGCGCCGCGCTGGGAGAGAGCCCGCACCGGTGAGAACAACGCTGAAAGCGTTGCACACCGCCCGAGCTTGTGGCGC
>JAJRTI010000603.1 GCA_024278415.1 Planctomycetota bacterium
CGAGCCGGTCACCGACTACAAAGCGCTCGCCCGGCGCTACGACAACCCCTTCCTCGCCGGCGAAGGCGATTGCCGCACGCTCATGCGCAACGACCCTGCGGAGATTCGCGCGATGGTCGAGTGCATGGTCGAGACCGCGAAGATGTCCGGCGGCTACATGATGTGCATCGGCAACCACATCCCGTACAACGTGCCCGGCGAAGCAGTGAAGCTCTACTTCGATTTGTCCGCGGAGCTGGGGTATCGTTGAAGGCGATCTCGGAGCGGACGGCCTTCGCCGTCCGTCGGACCGCGAAGGCGTTCCGACGGACTACGTAGCCGCATGCGCCAGCATGCGGGCGCAGAGTCAAGGGGCCCGACAGCTCGCCCGCATCCTGGCGAATGCCGATAGTGCAATCATCTGGTGCTGGACGTCCACGTCCAGCACCTGGAGTTTGGCCATCGTGCTGGACGTCCACGTCCAGCACCCGGCCGCGCGGACGTCCTCGTCCGCCTGGCGGACCAAGCGTGTGCAGACCTGGAGGGCCGCGCGCGTGGGTCACGAATGTGGACATTCGTGACCAGAAACGGCCCCAGGCCCGTGTATCTTGTCACGCCAGAGAGTGATTCCGGAGTTCGCGAACTCCGGAATGATCTCCCCGCCAGCGGCCAGTGTGAGGCCATGGCCCGGAGTCTGGCGAGTCGCTCACAGATCGCCCGCATTCTGGCGAATGCGGCTACGGCGCCGCCGGAATACTCGCGACGGACGGCCTCGTCCGTCGCTGCGGCGGTGCGCTGGACGTGGCCGTCCAGCGCGAGTGAGTCCCCGTAGCCGAAGCCGTCAGGCTTCGGGTCACCTCGCTTCGCTGAACGGCCCCACGACGCGCTCGAAACGATACCCGGCTTCGCCCAAGGTGTCGCCGCCGCGCAGCAGACGCACGCGCAGCCGGTAGCGGCCGGCCGAGAGCCCCTTCACGTCCACCGCGTACGCGTCGGCGGTCTCCTTGGGCGCGATCTTGCTCGCGGCGATGGGGGTGTCGCCGCGCGCGGGGAGGACCTCGAACGCGAGCCGCGCCTCCGCGAGCGCTTCACGCGCCAAGCCCAGCATCCAGGTTCCTCGGAGCGAGTCCTCGCCCACGTAAGAGACAAGCGCGGCCGGCGCGATCGCGAGCGGCTCCGGCGCTCTGTGCGCGACCGACGTGCGGTAGAGCACCTTGCCCGTCTCTGCCTCCACAAGTTCATATCGCACGCGGACCTCGCCGGGCCTCGGGAACGCCGCGGGGATCCGCAATTCGGCGGTCGCGTGCGGCGCTACGGTCGCGCTCGCGGCTCCCAACGCGCGGCCAGCGTTCTCTTCCACCGCGGTCACGCGGACGGCTACGGGGCGGTCTCGCCGATTCGTCACCTCGAAGCGCAGCGCGCCTTTGCCCCAGAAGACGGTGTCGCCCGCCAGCGGCCGGCCGGCGACCGCGTTGGCCGTGGGGTCGAACGGGAGCACCAAGCGGCCGAAGTGCTGGGGTTCGCCGAAGTTCTTCTTCACCGGCGACCACACGTAGAGCGAGCGGCCGCGGCGGAAGCTCGACCGGGCGAAGTTCGCGCCCCAGACGCGGCCTCCCGCCTCCGCGAGGCGCAGGCCGGTGAACTCGATCTTGACCTCCGCGGTCCAGCGGTCGCGCCCCACGCGCGCCGCGGCGGCCACTGGGCCGTCCCACTTGGGCCCGGCCAGGCCGGGCGCGCCCGTGTCTTGGTCGAAGAAAGCGCCGCGGCTGTTGACGATGATCTGGTAGGAGGTGCGCAGGTCGCGGTTGGTGTCGAGGAACAACTCGACCGAGTCGTCTTCCCAAAGCCGGCCGTCGCGCGTCGCGGCCTTGGCTTTCAAATTGGCGGTGCTCGGCTCGAAACACTCGAAGCCGAAGTAGAGCGCGCCGCGGTCTGCACACGCGAGCACGACCGTCCTCACGCCCGCGCCCGGGGCTTTCGTGTGCGCGACGAAATCATCCACGCGGCCTGCGGTTTTCCAACAAGGGTCGTCGAGCGCGCCGTCGATGGCGGGCGGGGCCTTCGCAATGCCGCAAGCCAGCACCTTGCCCTCCGGCGGCTTGGCCGGGCCGGCCGCGAACGCGGTCCGGTTTTCCAGCGAGCCGGCCGCGACTTCAAGCGGAGGCAACTCGCCGCCGGGAACCGTCGTGACTTTCACGTCGTCGCAGTACGCCTCGCCCGATCCGTGGAGCGAGAACCAAAAGACCGCGCTCGCCGCGTTCGCGGGCGCGGTCGTCGAGCTGCTCAGCTTTGTCCAGTCGTGGGGGATGCGCCCGCCCTTCAGCCAGAGCCGGCCCGCTCGGAGCCGCTTGCCCTTTGCATCGAGGAACTCCAACAGTACGGACGCCAGCGCCCGGGGGCCGAGGCGGGGGGCTTTCAGCCATGCGGAGAGCCGCACGCCTTGGCCGGGCCGCACGCGCATGGGCGGGGGCCAGGTCCGCCAGAAGGGGCGGTTCGTGTTTCGCGGCGGCTGGCCCTCGAACGCGCGCGCGATCTTCAGCGACCGCTTGCCGCGGTGCGCGGCCTCGTCGGTCCACACGCGCTCGGTCGTCTCGCCCTTCACGTCGCGGCCTCCGGGGAACATGAGCGCCGGCCGGTCGGGTCGTTTCGCGTCCGCGGTCTCGAAGCTCGTGTCGAGCAGCACGTTCGCCGGCTTGGGCGTGAAGGTCGCTTCGGGCGGAACCCATGCTCCTGCCGCGCCGCGTGGGACGGTGCGGAAGTATAGATGCCACGCGCGGCGAGCGAACCGCGGCAGGGGGCCGGTCTTCCAACGCAGCCGCAGAATCGGGTTGCCGGACGCGTAGCGAATCTCCGCGTCCTGCGCGATCTCCAGCGCAACCGCTTCGCCCGTGTCCGCGTCCACGAGCGCCAAGGAGCCGGCGGCCAGGACGCGGCGCATGCCCAGCACCTCATTGAAATCGATGACCCTCTCGAGCGCGGCCGTTTCACGCGCGTAGAGGTCGCCCTCGACCGCGAGCGGCAGGCGCGCGTCTGCGTCCGCGACGGCCCAGCCCTCGGCGGCTGAGGCGGCCGCGCAAAAAAGCATGACTGCCGGAAGGATGATGCGCGAGACGAGCCTTCCGCAACGTTCGTAGTGGGCGAGTGATCGC
>JAJRTI010000604.1 GCA_024278415.1 Planctomycetota bacterium
CGCAGGCCGCTACCCTGGGGCCAGGGCAGTCCTATTGAACTCCCCCCCCATCCGCCCGCCCTGCAGGGCGGGCGGATGGGGGGGAGCGAAGCTGTGCGCCTCAAAACCCAGGGTTGCGAGCTTCGCTCGCGAACCCTGGGCAGATATCCGGAATCCCGTTGGGATTCAGATACCCCAACACGCGGCGTTGCACGGAGGCTTTGACAGTATTCCTGTACCGGCTGTTGTACTTGGCTGAAGCGTTACGTAATCCGAATCTCGCAGAGAATGGACCTCGACAACAGATTCTCGATCGCCCCGTAAACGCCTACCGCGAATTCCTTTTCGCGTAGCTCTTGACTTGGTGGACAAACGCCTCAAGGCGGAGGGTTTGGGAGGTTCCCTCTGTTCCGCCGAACACAAGATTCGTCACTGGAATATTGTTGTGATCCTGGCGGAGTTTTGAGGTGATGGCAGCCGAGACGGAGCCCACCATGCAGTTGAAGCACATGGCGTTGATGATGCCGTCCGCGCCTTTGGTGGCGAAGTCGACCATCTTGGCGATGTTGAGCATGAGCACTTCGCTGCCTCGCTCGCCCACGTAGGGCGCGGCGATCTCCACCACTTCCTTGTAGCCCGGCTCCTCGGCGTGCCTGAAGCGCTCCCGGAAGAGCTTTCTGATGCTTTGCTCGCTCAGTTCCTTGAGGGCAATGAGCGAGCCCTTCTCGACCAAGTCGTACACGTTTCTCCGATAAAGACTTTTCGCAAAGCCCATTTTCAGCCCGAAGTCGAACACGTCTACGATAAACGGTGAGGGCCAGACCTCGCAGCCCAGATCCTCCAGGGTGGCAAAGAGTTCCTGGTTGGCGAATCTGTTGGCCCTGGTGTAGATGTCGCCTGCCACACCCACCACCGGCCGCTCCTGCTTCTGCCGTGCGTCCCTGTCGATGTCTGTTGCTGAGAGCCTCTCGATGCACTCCCTGGCGGCCTCGACGATGTCGCCATCGGCCACCGCGTTTGCAAGTTCCGTGCAGTTGGCTTGGTGGACGGCGTCGACCGAGCCCTTTTCGATCTCGTAAGGCCGAAGCTCACAGGACGCCTTCACGAGCATGTCCATCGCGGTGAGGCCGCGCCATAGCCGAATGCCTCCCTGCAAGCCGAGCATCTCGTAGAGATCCTTGACCGTGGGGGTGACGACCTCAACCTTGTCCTCGCCCATGCGGTCGAGAATGAGTCGGCAACCGGGGCCATACTGGGTGAGGAGACAGGGAATGGAAGTGCCGGGGAAGAAGAAGGCACAAGGGGGATCGCTTTCGGACATGGACTCGACGAGTTGCACGAGGTCCCCTGCGATAATCGAGTAGGGGTGGCACTCCTTGCCCGAACTGAACATGTCTCCCTTTCTCCGCACCTCGCTGTCCGGCGGGGGGAGGACCTCGGCGTCGATGCCGACGTGCCGCAAGGCCGCGGCGTAGACGTATGCGTGGTCCGCTAAGTTGGGAATGAAGCACTTTCCTTCCTTGAGTTTCGATGGGCTCCCGGACGTTATCGGACTTGGCGCGGCAGACGGGCTTTCCTTCTCCAAATGGGCAACGACCTCGTCAACAAATGCTTCCAGCCGGGTCACGAGCCCGGCTTCGCCCCGGTGCTCGTCGAACTCCAGGAAGAGCGTCGGCTTCCCCGCGAGGATTCTCTCCAGATGCTTGAGCGTGAAACCGTCGGGGCCGCACCCAAAGTTCGATATGACGATCGGGAACAGGCGCTTGTCCGCGCCCACCGTGAGCGCGACCTTGATGTAGTCCCTATTGAACCGCCAGGGGAGGGAGTCCCACGATTCATCCAGACTCTTGCTCCCGACCCGGCAGATGAACTCGTACGGAATAACGGTCACCCCCATCCTCGCAAGGTGCCGCGCCAGGTTCATGTTGAGGAAGGAATCATAGATGTTGTACGGCTTCCCGATGAGCACGACCGCCCACTCGAAGTCTGAGGCCATGACCTGCTCTCCTCTCTTGAGAAGGGCCTCTTTGAATTCGAGGAATGCCTCCTTCCCGGTTTGGTACGCGGCTCTCAGCCTCCTTCTTTCTATTCCGAGTTCATCGACGAGGATTTCGAGGCCTTCCGGTATGCCCTCAAGCTCCACGGACATGTTGACTTGGGGAATGAGGAACCGGGAGCCCACGGCAGAACTCACCATATAGGGCAGGCTTTGTGTGTACGGGCACGTCGAGCAAATGTCGGGCGAGCCGAACGGGGCTGGCAGCTCCAAGATCGAAGGCATGAAAATGTAGTCGAGATCCTTGTCGGCGAGTTCCAGAGCGTGGCTGTACGCCAGTTTGACCGGAAGGCACGCCGTGGTTGCGAACTTCTGGACGCCCTTGGCCAGAAGCTCCTTGGAACTCGGCCCGGAGTCCACCACCTCATATCCCAGGCTCCTGAACATGGGCGCCCAAAGGGGATACAGCTCAAAGTAGAGCGACGCGCGAGGGATGCCGATTGTGCCTTTCGCTTTCCCAACGTCGCTGGGCGAATCTGCGCCGCGTGCGCTGAGGATGTCGAGGGCGCGACGCCCCAACAATCTCTCGACGAAATGCTGTTCCTCATCGGCGGCCCCTTGCGGCCCTTCTGTTTCCACACATGCCGCGAGAATCCGTTCCCGTTCTGCGCACAGGCCTAGCCGTTCTTCATCAGCCTTCCCATCGGCCTGGCCGCTGGTGTATCGTTCGCATACGTCGCCGAAAAACGCCACCTGCCCGGCCCTCTCGATTCGGCTCACCTGGCACATGTTCGGGCAGCGCCGGCATTCGAAGCTCGTGAGCTTGTAGTCTCCACACCCATCAAAGCCCACGAACTTGGTCTCGAAGGGCTCCTTGAGGTACATCTCCCTAGCGATGAGCGCGCCCCCCATCGCCCCGGATAGGCGGCTGTACGGATGAACGCGCACTTCCCTTTCGAGAAGTTGCGAGAACGCGGCGACCACCGCTCGGTTGCGGGCCACTCCGCCTTGGAAGATCACGCTCTTGCCTACTGGTCTGTTGGCCACCACCTTTTCGAGATAGTTTCGGGCGATGGAGTACGCCAAGCCCGCTGCGATGTCCGGCACGGGAGCGCCCCGCTGTAGCGCGTGGACGAGTTCCGTGTCCATGAAGACCGTGCACCGGCTTCCCAGGTCAATGGGCGAATCGCTTTCCAGCGCTTTCTCCTCGAACTCTCCGACGATGTTGAGTCCAAGGCTCACCGCTTGCTCCTCTAGGAATGAGCCTGTGCCGGCGGCGCATATCTTATTCATCATAAAATCGTCTATTGCGCCGTCTCTCACAGAAATATACTTCGAGTCCTGTCCTCCGATCTCGAATATGGTGTCCACGTCGGGAAAGTAGTAGGCCGTTGACGTGAGTTGGGCCGTGATCTCGTTTCGCGCGGCGTCGGCTTGGAGGAACTGCATGGCCAGATATCGGCCGCTTCCGGTCGTGGCGGCGGCGACGACCTTTGCCGTGCTGCCGGCCTTCTTCCTTAGCTCCGCCAGCCCTTCCTCCATGACCGCGATGGGTTGGCCCCTTGTGGGCAGATACACCCCCGCTACCACCTTGCACTCGTTGTCGATCAGCACGAAGTCGGTGCTCACCGATCCCACGTCTACCCCGAGAAACACCTCCCCCTCCACCGGATCCGCGGGGATTTCCTCGGTCCTCGGATCCGTGTCTTTCGGGCGCGGGAGCGGCGGCAGGACTGTTGGCGCGGAAGCGTTCTTGCCCAGGACATGTGAAACCTCGCGGCTCAGTGCCTGTACGGTGAAGGAGTGCTCACTTTGTGCCGCGGCCGAAACGGCCGCCCCCACCGCGCCGAAAACATCATACCGTTCCGGGACCACGAGGTCTGCTTCCTCGACAGCGAAGACCTCCCTCAGCGCTCTGAGCAGGCCAGGGTTGGCCGCGCCGCCGCCGATGAGCGCCGCAGGCCGGGCCAGTTCTCTCCCCTTGAGCACGGTGGCGGCATAGTTCCTGGCCATGGCCAGGCATACACCGTAAGCGATCTCGTCAACCGGCGTGCCCTTCTGCTGGAGGTGAATCATGTCGGACTTGGCGAACACGCTGCACCGCCCGGCAACGGTGGCTCCCGCGGGCGCGTTGGCGGCCAAAGAGGCCAGCTCATCGATTGTCAGCGCCAGGCGAGACGCCTGCTGTTCCAGGAACGCGCCGCTTCCCGCGGCACAGAGTTCGTTGAGCGAGTAGTCCTGAATGTCGCCCTTTTCGTCCAGAAGCATCCACTTCGAGAGATGGCCGCCCACCTCCACCAGGCATCTCGCCCACGGCGCGAGCTTCCGAGCCCCCAGAGAGGAAGCAATGATTTCGTTCTCGAAGCACAGCCCCTCCACCGGGCCCAGGATGTCCCTTCCCGCACCGGTAACACCGACGGCGACCGGCCGGTCTTCAGCGACCGGAAGGATCTTTTCGAACGCGGAGGCAAACGTCGCCTCCGGCTTGCCCTTCAACGGCAGGGAGAACGAGAGTTCCAACTCGCCGCGGCCATTGACGAGCGCCGCGTGGAGGTTGACGGCGCCCACGTCCAGGCCGAGGCTCGATGCCTGAGCGTCTTGGTCCTTGGTGTTCTTAGACAATTGGTCCATGATTCCTCCAATCAAGACAAGCTTTGATCTGGGTGGAGAGTTTTGCGATGTCCAGAACTGCCGGCAACGTCGGGCGGGCTTGGTCCCGCCCATGTTTGAACGCGCACGGGGAACAGGCGGGACAGCGAGAAGGCCCCGTGCTTCCGATGCAGTCCCGCGAGGTCCGTATGATGACACATGATCGGCACCGTTGCGAGTTCCCCCTCTGGGTTACATGGCCCGCCGGGGGAGAAGGGGGGCGGCAGACCTGCTGGCGGCGTGCCTGCGCAAGTCCGGCCTACTTCACGCGCGCCTTCGACACGGCTTCGAGCCGCACCGTCTCGGCTCGTTCGCGGAGAGCCCTCTCGAGTTCGCGGTATACCTCCTCGCCCATCTGAGCCTTCGCCGCGTCGACCCGTTCCATCACCTTTCGCCGCGACTCCGCGTCGTCGCCCTCTGCCGCGAGTTGTTTGGCCAACAGGATGCACGCCACTGCCGGCTCTCGCTGCTTGAGCGCGAAGAACGCGTCCGCCTGGCCGAGCAGGCCCTTGAGCCTCACGTTCCTGTCCGGGCGTTTTCCCTTCTCGGCACTTAGGGCTTCCTCGATCGTGGCCAACGCCTGCCGCGCGTCGCCGGCCGCCAAGTGCCGGCGGCTTAGGGCGAGTTGGTCGCGCGCCTGGCCGGCGGAATCACCCAAAATCTCGCGGAGCCTCGCGGCTCTCTGGAAGTTCTTCATTGCGGCGTCCTGTCTGCCCAACTCGGCGTACATCGCGCCCAAGCTATGCAATGCGTCGGCTTGCCGCGCTCGGCTATCCACTTTGCCGAACGCGGTGATGCTGTTGATGTAGAGCCGTTCGGCCCGCTCGTCGTATCCGGCGAGTTGGGTGACCCTGGCGAGCGCGTACTGCCGGTCGGCCGCCTCCAGCTTGACGCGATAATCGTTGTAGAGGGGCACGAGCCGCTCCAGGTCCGCGTTGAGCGTCCTCAGGTCGAAGTAGCGGGTCGTCGGATCAAACAGTTTCCACCACGGCGGCAGCGGGCGCTTGAGCAGCGGAGGCTCGGTGAGCGGCCTCTTGAGTGTGATGTACCAGCCGTTGAACGCGACGGACAGCTTGTAGTAGATGCGCTTCTTCTGGGGGCTGCGCACCCTGAGGAAGAGCTTCCGGTCCTTGAACGTTTTCGTGGGGCACACGAACGACAGGGACTGGGCCGTGAGGAACGTCTTGTGGAGCGCTCTGTTCGAGTCGTAGACCGACAGCTCCATGTTGCGGCAGTACTCCTCCTTGACCGATATGCTGAGGCTGCCCGGGTAGTACTGGGGAGCGAAGGCCCTCGTGAACGAGCCCCATCCGCCACCGGAGTTCCTGTTGCCTTCCTGTTTTGCCGTGCTCTTGTATTCGATGCGGTAGTAGTCCGCGTCCGTCGTGCTGTGCAAGGTCGCGGTCAGGGCCGGCGCGGAGATGAGCGTTTGGGTTGAGCCGAGCTTGACGGGCGTGGCCGTGTCGAAGCTGTCGTTCGGCTCGTACTTGTCCGCGGTGGGGGTTTGGCCGGGGATCTTGACGACGACCTGCGTGTGGTCCGACCCCGAGACGCCGGGCGCGGTGGTGCTCTTAGCCGTGACGGTGACCATCTGGGTCGACTCGCCGCTGCACTTGGGCGGCGCCACGTACACGTTGAACCGGGCGCCCTCGTAGGAGCCCAGCGTGAATAGCGCTTCGTCGTCCGATACCCACGTCTGCTTGACTCCCTTCGGCAAGGCTTGCGCGATCTTCAGCCACTTGGGGTTGATGCCAGAGAATGTGACGCGGAACGTATCTTGGCTTGGGCCCGTGTTGAGCACTCTCACGTTGAAGCTGCCGCCCGCGCCGCCGTCCCATACGTCGAGCTTGGGCGGGGAACTCACGAGCACGCCCGGCCCTGGCACGTCGAAGTACACGCGCATGGTCGACGACGATGCGGGGATGGCGAACACGCCGATGCGACTCTTTTTGCCGTCGTGCCAGCGGGAGTTGGAGGATTGCGAATTGTCCCAGAAGTCCTTGGCCCCTCCCGAGGGCACGTACGCCGACCACAGGTACTGGCCCCACTGGACCGGCTTCGTCACTCCGCAGGCGGGCTCTAGCTCGATCCGCTGCCGCCAGTTCGAGCGGGTCTCGTCGATGTGCCAGATGGTAAGGCCGCCGTCCGCGTCGGGCAGGAGGTTGTCGTAGCCCGTGCGCTGGCGGTTCTCGACGAGGAAGTACTCGCCGCTGTGAGAGTTGGGATCCGCGAGTTTGTACACGTCTGGGAATTTCTCTACTTCGCGCACGTTGTAGTACCCGTCCTTCTTGACCTCGATGGGCTTCAGCCACTTGCCCTTGTCGATCTTGTGGAGGGGGTCGAAGTGGGAGTGGTACCCGTCGATGTCCATGAGACTGTATGGCCCCGGCGCGGTAGGGTCGTAGCCCTGGGTCTTGGGCAACGTGTTTTTGTTCTCATACAGGTCCGTTGCCGCGATGAACACATGGGCCAGCTCGTGCGCGGCGAGCCCGAGGTCGCGGTTTCCGGTGAAGCTCGCCGTATACATAAGGATTGCGCCATCGCCATTGCCGTAGATGTTCCACTGGATGGTCTTGGAACCTTGCTTGACGGTGAAGGAGCCCTTGGAGTCTTCGGCGGGCGTGATGCCGCGCGCCACGCCATAGGTGCTGGCCTGCGGATAGGCCACGAGGACGACGAGTTCATCTCGCGTCACCGTGCCGTCGTTGTTGCCGTAGGGCGGCTTGTCGTACTTGGCCAGGTCGAAGGCCTTGCGCTTGACGATCTCCTCGGCGATGAACCTGTTGACCGCTTCGGTGCGCTTCTCCGCGTGGCCGCTGGTCCAGCCGGATCCGTGCTTGCACTTGGACTTGGCGCGCCAGTAGTGGTCCGCGTCCGCAATGGCCGGGTACGGGCCGAACACGCCGGCGTTCTCGAGTTCCATCTGGCCGTAGGAGTTCTCCTTGTAGTAATCCGACACGCTGTTGGTCTTGCCAAAGAACACGTCGTCCACCGCGTTCGTAAACACGCGCCGCGTGCCGTGCGCGTCGGTCTGGGTCTGGGTGATGTTGGCCGGGAAGGTTGTGCGGCCCGCCTGAGCGCATTTGCTGTTCGCCTGGGTAAGCGGGAACTCCAAGCCAATCACGAGGAGTGGCACTTTCTTGGACGCGGCCTGCGCAGGCGAAGCCGGCGCGAGGGCGAACACGATGGACACAAGAACTGCCACTAGAGAGCGATTCCACTGCATGGCCTACCCTCCTATTGAGAACCGAAAGTCGGAGAGACCGCTACGCGGCAGGGTCGAATTCGTGCACTTGGAGCAAGCCCCGGTCTGGTTCGATATGTCGCGGCGAACGCGAGGGTGAAGTGTGTGCCCGCGTGGGAAATAAGGCTGGCCTCGCCCGGGAAAGCTAACTCAGCGAGGCGACCGCGTCAAGTCCTATTTGTCAGAACTTTCCCCTGGAACGGTGGCAAGGGGCGGAATGGGGCCGTACACGCCGTGTCAGTGCAGAAGCCTCACTTCCACCGAGACAAGCTCGGTGGAGAGTTGGACTGGAGTTATCCGGACGGCGTTGTCGCTCAATCCTGTGTCAGGCGAGCGGACAGCGGAACACGCGTGCGGCTAAGCGTTCCCAGCGCGGTCTCGGAGACTGGGGCATCCGAATCATGTAAACTGTCCCGTGAGCTGCGGGACTGCCCGAACTGTCATTCTGAACGAGGTGAAGCATCGCCCGCGTGCGAAGCATCTCTGCTGCACGGCGACGAGGGAGGTTTTTAGCTTCGATCAGAATGGCAAGCGACGAACGCGCGTGTTTCTGCCACACGCCGGGCGGCGACGCTGCCTGAAAAGCTGAGGGTGCAGGTCTGAACGTACGTAGTAAACTGGGCGTTCATTCCCGTGGTACGCCGGCGCAGAATGCACATGCGCCGAAGGCGCATCACAACATAGCCCAGTGCAAGCTCGTTCGGTCGCGTCAGCGGGCGAACGAGCGCCG
>JAJRTI010000605.1 GCA_024278415.1 Planctomycetota bacterium
ATCGAGCCGGCCGGCCCGGCCTTGGAAGCGATCGTGGCCGAGGAGGAGAAGCTCTACGGCGCCGGCGCGCTCATCGAGGACAAGGACATGGTCCAGGCCGACGAAGCATTCGCGGCCAGGCGGGCCGCGTACCAGGCCGCGATGGACGCCTTTCGGGCCAAGGCCGGCACGCAGGAGGCCACGCTCGTCAAGGCGATCGGGGAAGCCGTCGCCGTGCTCGATCCGTATCTTCTTAGCCCAGGCCTCACGACGGTCCAGGCGTCGCGCTACAACGAGATGGTGGTGCTGACACGCGTGCTCAAGCGCCTGGCCCGGGCACCTGTCGGCCCGGCCGCGCCGGTCCGGGCCAAGGCGGCCTCCGCCCCGGTGATCGACCACAAGCCCGGCGTGCGCAAGCCCCGGCCCGGCACCGTCACGATCACGCGCATCCGATCCGACAAGGTGCGCTACGACGAGAACGACCGGGCTCAGACGCGCGTGGCCGTAGCGAACACGGCCGACCGGGCCATCGCCGGCGCGCTGGCGGCCCGGATGATCGTGGACCTGGACACCACGCGGCCGCTTGCCCGAACGGGCTTCACGATCGGTGCGGGCCAGACGCGCCAGTGGGCGTTTTCCTATAACGTCGGCCCGGAGACGTACGGCCGGGCGATCGAGGTCGAGTTCATCGACAAGAACGGCGCGCGCCTCGATCACTGGCAGGAGTATTACGCGGTGGCGGCCGAGTATTTCCGGGTCCATCAGCAGACCGGCGCCGGCCCGAACAAGCTGTACAAGGTGGACCCGTGGGTGACCTATTACACCCTGAAACACTACCACGCCAACGAGCCGACCGACGCCGGCCCCCAGAAGTTCGACGCCGAGGTCATCATCAGCGGCCAGGCCGGCTACCGGGTCAACCAGGCGGCGCGCCAGGCCCGGATCGACCGCGACAAGAAGCGGGGCATCCCGAGCACCTTCTACCAGAGAGCCTTCTGCGGCCAGATGGGCTACGAGGTCGTGCGTCGGCATCCGGAGTTTGCGCTGTACGACGCGAACGGCCAGTTCGCCGTGGATCCGGTCTACGGCGGTTACCCCAACCCCATGGAGTTGGCCAGCCCGCTGGAGGTCGGCCCGAAGCGCAAGAGCCTGACCATCAAGCCCTACCTGGACCGGCTCTACACGCCGTGGCAGCACGTGATCGGCAACTGGGCGCTGGAGGACACCGTGGTCTTCCAGGCCAAGTGCGTGAAGGCCTACGCGAAGTTGAAACATTTCGGCGGGGTCTACGTGGATGGCAACATGGGCGTGGCCAAGGGCTATGCGTTCGACGGCAAGCCGAACGTGCGGGAGGGCACGCCGGAGGAGTTCGCGAGGCTCAACGCGCGCAACCACAAGCTGTTCTCCGAGATCCTCAAGGCGGACGACCCGAATTTCGGCACGTGGTACAACTGGGGATATGACACACAACTGGTGTGGCTCGTCAAGGGCCTGACGCAATGCTATGGCAGCGGTTTCGAGGGCGACGCGAACGACGCGTCCATCCGAACCGCGCTCAGCTACCGGAACGTGATGGTGCTCTCCGAGAACCAGCGCATTCTCACGTCCAAGCAGGGAACCTGTTCCTATCCCCCGAAGCTCTTGGCCATGCTGCTGCGTCAGCGCGACTTCATCGTGCAGAAGTATGGGGGCAACACGCTCATCGGCTACAACTTCCTGAACATGCCCGCGGACGACCCGGGTCCGACCAAGTGGGCCTGGCCGACCGTGAACTACTTCACGGCCCTGTTGATCGCGACCCAGCAGCACCACGCCGGCGGGTTCTATCCGAGCTATCGGCCGGGGTTGCAGTTCATGACGCGCTACTCGAGGTTCATCTGGGCTCGCGACATCAAGGCCGTGCCCGTGGCGGACGTGGAGAAGAAAATCGAGCTTCAGAGCCCGGAGAAGCTCTGGTGGAAGCGGCTGGTGTACCGGCGCGCGAGGAAAGACGGGTACGACCTGATTGTGCACCTAGTGCGCATCCCCCCGACCAAACAATGGGACATCAATTGGGCCAACGAGCCGGCGCCGCTGAAGGGCGCCACGATGACGGTGGACCTCGGGCCTCTGGTGCTTCAGACGGCGCAGGCTTGTCGGCCGTACCATTTCGAGGAACCGCAGCAGGTGGTGCAAGAGTCGCTCAGCCCCAGCGCGACGTCTGGGAAGGTCACGGCCGCCATACCGCCCTTCCGCTATCACACCATGCTCGTGTTCCGCTTGAAACGAAAGTAGGAAGCAGGCATGTCCATGTCGCGTGCCGAGTGTTGTCAAGGCGCGGGCCAGGCCACGGACCTGCGCTGCGAGTACCTGCGCGATCCGTTGGGGATGCCCCAGACTGAGCTGGACGGTTTGTAGTGCTGTGCCCGAACAGGAGCAGACCGCAGCCATGAGAAACGAGTCGTTGCAGAAGTCAGTGATATGGATTCCCCTGCCGGCCGAAGAAACACCGCGTGCAATGTGCGTTGCCTATCGAAAGCAATTCACGGCCGCGGCAGAGCCAACCAAGGCCCCATTGCACATTTTCGCCGATTCTCGATATCTCCTTTGGGTCAACGGCGAATACGTCTTGCGTGGACCGAGTCGCTTTCATCCGAAGCGGCCGGAGTACGACTCGGTGGACGTGGCGAGGTGGCTGAAAAAGGGCTCCAACGTGCTAGCGGTGCTGGTTCAAGCCGGCCTGTCCGGCCGGCGATTCATGAAGCACGCGCCAGGATTGGCCGTGCGGCTGGAAGTCGAAGACGCCGCGGGAAATGCTCTTCACCTGGTCACGGATTCGAGTTGGCGGGCGAGTCGTGACACGCGATTCTTGCCGCCCGTGAACCTGGCGAGCTGCGTGGCAGACAACATTGACGCCGGCCGCGAAAAGACGGATTGGGTGCTGCCGGAATTCGATGACTCGGCGTGGGAGTTCGCCGCGCCTACGGACGGCGCGCAATGGGGGCCGTTTCGCCCCCGCTCGATTCCTTTGCTGCGCGAGACCGAAATTCCGCCGGCCGCGATCGTGCAACTGAACGAGGGGACAGAAACGGACGACGCGCGTCGCCCCCTGCCCGACGCGCGGCCTCTTGAACTGCGCGCCCCGGCCGAAATCGTCATCGACGCTGGCCAAATGGTTCTCGCCTATTATGTCCTCGATTTCGAGGCCGAGCAGGGAACTCACCTTCAGGTCACGCCCGCTCAAAGGCGTTCGAACGGAATCCTCCTCTGGAGTCACGGTTTTCTCGGCACGGCCAACTATCGAGCCCGGTCCGGGCGGCAAACGTATATGAGCACCGACACCTATGGATTCAGGTATCTGCACCTCAAGCTGAACTCGGGCAAAATGCGCTTGCACGGTGTGCGAGTCGTCAATCGCCTTTATCCCTTTGACCGCCTGGGGCGTTTCCAATCGAACGATTCCATGCTGAACGAGCTTTGGGACATGGCCATCCACACCGCCCAACTCAACAGCGAAGACGGCTGCGTGGACGGCTGCGAGCGGGGCGAGTGGATGACCGCCTATATCGATTATCCGGTGATCCGCGTCGCCTTTGCCGGTCCGGGACCGGACGGCACGCCTCTTTACAGCGATCCCAGGCTCATCGCCAACATGCTGCGACGCCTGTCGCTGACCCAGCAGGGCGACGACCTGATGCTGGCGTGCAGCCCGTCGGATCTGCATCGCCGGCCGGAGAATGTCCACGCGCGCATCGAGGACCATGTTTGCTTTTGGGTTCAAACCCTTCGCCGACATTTCGAAAACACTGGAGACGCCGAGTTGGTCCGCAAACTATGGCCGGTGTTGGCCAAGCAAATCCAATGGTTCCTGGACCGGCGAACGAAAAGGGGCCTAGTGCATGCGCGGGAGTGGTTTCTGCATTTCGACAATCCCGTGAGTTTCCAAATGTGCGAGGGAACCACGCTGAACGCCATGATCTATCGAGCGTTCGAGGACGCCGCCTATCTGGCGAAGACATTGGGCCGGCAAGAGCGGGCCCGGCAGTACGCCGAGGCGGCGGATTCGCTGTATCGCGACTTCAACCGGCATCTGTGGGACGCCACGTCGGGGACGTATTATGCCGGGATCCAAGAAGGGCCAAAAACGCCCTCCGACTTTTCCCTAAGCTGGGAGCCCAAGAAAGCGAAGGCCTATTTCGCCAACATCAAGCCGGGCCAGAGCGAGTTCCCGCCGACTGTCCAAGCCGCCCTGATGGCGCTGAATCGAGGCCTTGTGCCGCCCGAGCGTCTCGACTCGGTGCGCCGGTATCTGCTGGCTCACTGCGGCGAGTTGAACAGCCCTTACAGCCATCTCTTCTTGTTTGAAGAACTGTACAAGATGGACTCTCCGGAAACCGACCAGCAGGTCCTGCAAATCATCCGCAAGCGGTGGCAATCGATGGTTCAGGCCAAGGACCCGGGAACACTCCGGGAGGGATTCTCCGAGTGCACCTACGTCTGCCACGATTTCGGCGCCATCCCGGCGTCTTTCCTCAGCGAGTACGTCCTCGGCGTCCGCATGGACGGCCCCCTCTGGAACAGACGCATTGTTATTGAACCCCGTCTGGGAAATCTGAATCAGGCGAAAGGTGTGGTGGTAACGAGGTTCGGTCCGGTGCCTGTGTCCTGGAAAAAGGCCGACGACGGCCGAAGCCTGTCGTTTCATTTCCAAATCCCCGCCGGTGTGGAAGCCCGCGCTTCCATCCCCAAAGTGTCCGAAAAGCCGACGCTGATCATTAACGGCAAGGCCCTGGTAACACGAGGGGAAACGAAAGGACAGGTGGAATTAGGTAATCATTTCGCTACGATGGAACTCGGTGCCGGAGAATACTCTGGAAAGACTACTCCCTGAAGCCATACTGTTCGGCTCGCGGTATGCGATCGGCAAGCGATAACGATTGGAGCATGATTCTCTCATCGTGGCTGATTGTCGGCGGTGAGTTTTTGATGCACGGGCCGCGCCATTCTCGCCGGTAACATTTCAGCCAAGTGCAACAGGGACACTTTTTAGCGGTACAGGTGGTACACGAATTGCTAAAATGCTCGTAACACTTCAGCCAAGTACAACAGCCGGTACCGGAATACTGTCAAAGCCTCCGTGCAACGCCGCGTGTTGGGGTATCTGAATCCCAACGGGATTCCGGATATCAGCCCAGGGTTCGCGAGCGAAGCTCGCAACCCTGGG
>JAJRTI010000606.1 GCA_024278415.1 Planctomycetota bacterium
CCAGCAGCCCAGAAGCGGGAAGCGCCCGGAGGCATCACCTCCACCGGCTGGCTCATGATCGGCCTCGTGCTGCTCCTGCTCCTCTTTGGCTGGCTGGTATACGGCCGGCTCGACCGCGCAATCGACGGCCTCAAGGCGCGTCTGGAAAAGCTGGAGTCGCAACAGCCTTAACCCGCGGGCGCTTTGCCCGTAGACGCCTCCCGTCACGAGTTGGAGACTTCCATGGCCGACACGCTCAAGCTCGCGCTCATCGGCTGCGGTGGCATCACCCAAGGCCATACCGCGGCGTTTGCCGAGATCCCGGAGATCGAATTGTTCGTCGCTTGCGACATCAACCTCGACCGCGCCAAGGCGTACCAAGAGGAGTTCGGCGCCGCGCACGCGGTTGCGGATTGGCGCGACGCGATTGCGATGGACGAGGTCGATATCGTGGACATCTGCACGCCCCACGGCCTGCATCGCGACCCGGCCGTGGCCGCGGCGGAGGCGGGCAAGCACGTGTTCACCGAGAAGCCCATGGCCACGTCGCTCGCGCATTGCGACGAGATGATCGGGGCCGCGGACGCGACTGGGGTGAAGCTCGCGGTGGGGCAGGTGCTGCGCTGGCGCTAGGCGAACGTGCGCGCGCGGGAGCTGCTGAAACAAGGAGCGATCGGGACGCCCGCGAACCACATCCGCCGGCGCGTGAGTTGCTCCACCGACCACGTGGAGCGCTACCCGTGGGCCGCGGATTTCGCGATCAGTGGCGGCTGGCAACTCTACGGTTTCGGCCCGCACGAGATGGACATCATGCTCTTCATCGCGGACTCGCCGGTGAAGCGCCTCTGGGCCCAGGGCCGCATGGTGCGCCCGGGCAAGGACGACTGCGACGACTTCAACATCCTCTGGGAGTTCGAGAACGGAGCCATGGGCCTCCTCATGCTCAGCCACAACATCGGCATCGGCGGCTGGGACCAAGTCATCGGCGGGTCCGAGGGCTGGATGCAGATCACGACCGACAAGGTCAACGTGAGCGGCGCCATCGAGGAGGGGCTCGACTACAAGGGCGGCATGTTCCGGCAGTGGCGCGACTTCGTCGATGCAATACTGGAGGACCGCGAGCCGGCCGCGTCGGGCAAGAGCGTGCGGCCCTGCATGGCCGCGCTCGAAGCCACCCGCATGGCGGTCGACACCGGCGAGATCATAGACGTTAGCGAACTATAGCGGAGGCGCGAGGCTGTGTCTGCGAACCAACTCATAGCCGATCTGATCAACCTCTACATGATCGTGCTGCTCGTGCGCTGCGTGATGTCGTTCTTCCCGCGCAGCCGTTTCCACCCGGCGGGCCAACTCGTGTATCGCATCACGGATCCCGTGCTGCGGCCGTTCCAGCGCGTGATTCCTCCCATTGGCGGCGCGCTCGACATCACTCCGCTGGTCGTCATGTTAATTCTGGGATGGCTTCGCTCCCTTTTCATGGGCATGTGATGAATCGGGTTTCCGATGGACGCCGGGAGGGGCCTCGGAGCGGGTGGCTTGTCGTCGTGATGGCAGTCGCGGCCGCGGGCTGCCGCGACCGGCATGCGCCCGGGGCGTTCACCCTGGCCGAACTCCAGTTCATGCAGGAGCGCCGCGCCGCCTACTGGGCCGAGATCGAAGACCTCGCGGAGACGGAGGTGGTGGTCGAGTTGCCAGTTGGCAAGCCCGTCGAGACGCGCGCGGTCGTGGCGAAGAACGTGGGCGAGCGCGACATCGACGCACTGTGGGTGTACACCAACGGCCACTTCAACCTCTACAGTGCGCAGACCATGATGGCCGGGGCGCCACAGGGCGACGTGGAGGCCGCGGTTCAGCGCATCATGGATCTGCGCAACCGCTACTTTCAGCACTACCCGCCGGTGTCGCCCCACGGCCTGCCCCATGACCCGGTCGCGCTCTTCGGCGCGCTCGGCTACGGCATCTGCGACGACATCGCGTACGCGGCCGGCCGACTCGGCCGGCTCGTGGGCCTCGACATGCGCGGGTGCGACGTGCACATGGGCGGCCTGGCCGGCCGGCCGTTCGCCAAGCCCTTCGACCACTACATCAACCTCATCAAGGCCGGCGACCGCTTCATCCCGCTCGACTTCGACTATGGCGTGGTGTGGCGAAGCAAGTCGGGGAAGCTTGCGTCCATCGACGAACTCGCCAAGCGCCCAGAACTGGTCATGGCCGCGCCGTACGAGTGGGTACACGAGGGCTACAACGTGAGCGCGATCATGGCTCAGGTGTTTGCCCAACATGGCGACAGGCTGAAGGCGCGCTTCGATACGCCCGCGCCCGGGCCGCCAGCATGGCGACTGCGGATGCAGATCCGCCTGCCGGTGGGTAGCTCCTTCACGTGGCGCAACAAAGCGGACGCGGCAGGAGAGCGCCACGCCTCGCCGCCGGCGCCTCCAGGTGTTGCTTCAGGGCGCCTTGAGTGGGAGATCGACTCCGCCTGCGTGCAGCGCTCGCAGTATGTCATGGCGGCCGGTAGCAAGCGAGTGGCCGCGGTCATGTCGCCCTATGTGTTGGTCGGCCGATCGGCGAAGGGAGAAGCGGCCGTCGGATTGGAGGCGTACGATGGATTTCTGACGGTGCCGCAGCCTGTGGGCGATGTGCCTTCTTGGAGCGCGGTTGGGGAGCGCGGAGGCGTCGGCTTGATGGGCAGGCCGACGCTTGGCGTCATGGTGCGAGGCCGCGCGCGCGGCGGCGCGCTCCACCTCGCCTTGCGGGCGCAGACGAGCTTGGCGTCCACGCCCACGCTCCAGCCCGGGCGCAACGTCGTGCGCATCGTCGGCCGCAGGGGCGACGTGGCCGGGCCGTTCAAGGTGGCTGTGCAGCCGGGCCGCGTGGCGCGTGGCGCCCACGACCTCACGGTGCGCATCGAGTCGCCGCGGCTGGCGATTGTGTTCGAGTGTGGCTACGCCGGCCTGCGGCGGCCGGGCAAGGACTGACGCTCCCATGCTTCCCACTGAGCACCTCCGCGGGGTCGGCGGGGGCGCTATCCCTGTTGCACTTGGCTGAAATGTTACTCGGCCGACGACCCCAACCTGTTTGGCGCGACGTACGACGAAGGCCTCCACCGCGAGGTGGACAAGGAGGCGGAGATCGGCTGCGCATACACTGCGCGCGCGGCCGCTGTCATCAACGACGATTCCACGCCGGTCGGCTGCGTGCACTTCAGCGTCGCGCATGTGTTCGAGTTGGAGCCGCCGGCCGTGCGGGCCAAGGAGAAGTTGATCAACGAGGCGCGGTTCCGCACGCTCGGCGAGTTGCACAAGCTGCGGGGCCCGTACGAAACCTGGTCGCCGTTCTGTCTCGATGGGATTGATCGGCTGCTCGTGAGGAATACGGGCTCGAGCACCTGGTTTCCCCCCCTCATCGGCCCACCTGCCGCATCTCCCGGTCGATCAAGCGCCGCAGCCCCGAGTCGCTTGTGGCGGCTCGTGCGCGGCGGAGTTGCTCCTTGGCCTTCTGATACTGCCCTTCGCGGCGATAGACTCGCGCAAGTTGGTAGCGCGCGTACGCGTTGCGGTCTTGTGCGGCCACGTACGCCTCCAGCACGCGGCGCACCATGGCTTGCCCTTGCTTCACGGCCTGGTAGTCGCCGTAGTCGAATTGGGCCTCATGGATCTTGTCCAACTCCTGGTAGAGCCGGCGCTCTCCGTCGTCCATACCAGGCTGTCCGCGCAGCAAAGACTTGACGCGCATGAGCGTCTTCTCTGCCTTGCCGAAGTCGTGGTTGAGCACGTAGTGGTGCGCGAGTTCGAGCACGTGGTGGAAGTTGCGCGGCTCCTTCGCGATGCGTTCCAGGTAGAGCGCTTCGACGCTGGAGTCGAGCGCCACGTGGACCCGCGCCAGCTTGCCTTGTGCGACGTTGACCGCCGATTCCTGTGGCACGCAGCCGCGCTTGGCCAAGCGTAGCTGATGCGGCCCGGGCGGCACGTCGTCGATGGTGATGGGTGTGCGCCCCTTCGCCTGCCCGTCGAGGACCACGAGCGCTCCCGGCGGAGTCGTGGTGACCTCGATGGAGCTGTGTTCGACTGGCGCCAGCTCCGCGCGGACAAGCTCTGTGGCCTTGGCCAGCACGACCGGCTCGCGCCACGCTTGGTACCCGTACTTCTCGGCAACGACGAGATGGCGGCCGCGTGCGAGGCGGGAGACTTGGACTGGCGCGAGCCCCGCGTACTGGTCGTCCACCCAGACCGCGGCGCCCGCGGGGGAGGACTCGACGTTGAGCGTGGACCGCTTGGGCTGGACGAGGGCCGCCGCGAGCGCAATGGCGAGGGCAATGGGCAGTGCGGTGGCGACCCCGTGCCGGAGGAGGCTGGGTGCCGTCCAGGGGGCGTGTGAAGATGCGGGCATGGAATTGTGGGGGGGGGACTGTAGCGGTTGCGAGAAGGCGAGAAACGAGGCATTGTACCATGCCGATGGTGGCCGGACAACGCGGCATGGCGGCCCTGCCCGTCCGGACATTGACAGACCGACGCGACGATTTCATAATGGCGCGGCCGTGCAGGCGTGGCCTGCAAGTGGCAATGCGATGCAGCGGGAACCACGGCTGGCCTAGACCCATGACCTTATGGCAGAAGCTTTTCGTTGCGGCGTTGGTCGTGGCAGTGGCCGCGAACTACAGCAAGCTTTGCCAAGCCACACTTGGGGTGTTGAAGGAGTCGGTGGGCACGGTCGATCTGTCTCGCATCGACAAGGCGCTGCGGGAGTACAGCGTGGCGAGGATCGCAGACGCCGGAGCGCACGGCGAGGGCTACTACTTCCCCCAGGACCAGGAGGTCTTCACGCGGGTCGTGCGCGAGAGCTTCGAAGCCCTGGGCCGAGATCCCGCGCAGGATCAATGGGGCAACCCGTTCATCTATGAGCCGATCGATGGCGGGAAAGTGGGATACCGGCTCGTGTCTTGCGGCCCCGACAAGCAGCCTGGCACGGAGGACGATCAGTGGGTGGAGCGCCGCGGCGAAAAGGCGACGATGGGCACCGGGCGAGCCAATGCCGAGGCGAAGCTTGTGCCGCAGGCGGGCGCGTCCGTTGCGGGAACAGAGCCGCCGGCCGTGGCGAATCCTGGCGAGCCCCCGCCGGAGGATGCGCCGGCCCCCCGGATTGGCAAGACGGCCGCCGCGCACCGAGGGACGGCGCCGGCCCCTGCCCTCAGCAAAGCGGACCTGCGCCGCGCCACGTACCTCATGCGGGCCGGCAAGAACATGGCGTTGAACCGGCGATACGACAAAGCGCGGCAGTACTACGAACGCGTCGTGGCCAGCTACCCGGGCTCGATCATGGCGAAGAAGGCCCACGCCGCGCTGGGGGAACTACAGAAGTAGCGCAGAACGAAAGAGAGCGAAGCCCGTGGGGCTCCGCTCTCTTGGGGGGTTGCTACGAACTGCTTCGGCTACCGAACCTTGCCGATGACCAGGGTGCCGTTGTGGCCGCCGAACCCAAAGGAGTTCGACAGGGCCACGTTCACCTGCATCTCCCGCGCCTCGTTAGGGACGCAGTCGATATCGCAGTCTGGGTCGGGCTCGTGGTAGTTGATGGTGGGATGCACCGTGTCGGTGCAAACCGTCATGGCCGCCGCGATGATCTCCACTCCGCCGGAAGCTCCGAGCAAGTGGCCGACCATAGACTTGGTGGAACTGACCGCGAGCTTCTTGGCATGGTCGCCAAAGAGTTTGTGGATCGCCTTGCATTCCGCGGCATCGTTCAACTGGGTGGACGTGCCGTGGGCGTTGATGTAGTCGACGTCGTCGGGGTTGAGGCCGGCGCTGTCGAGAGCCTTGCTCATGGACATGACGGCTCCCGCACCTTCCGGGTGTGGGGCTGTGATGTGGTGGCCGTCGCAGCTTTGGCCATAGCCCAGTACTTCGGCGTAGATCTTGGCGCCGCGCGCCCTGGCGTGTTCGAGTTCTTCGAACACGACCATGCCCGCGCCTTCGGACATGACGAAGCCGTCGCGTGTCCTGTCGAAGGGGCGGCTGGCCTCGGTCGGCGTGTCGTTGCGCCGAGAGAGGGCCTTGGGGGTGATGAATCCCGCGAGGGCAAGCGGCGTCATGGCGGCTTCGGTGCCGCCACTGATGATGATGTCGGCTTCGCCTCGCTGAATGGTGTGGAAGGCTTCGCCGAGCGCGTTTGTTGCCGAAGCGCAGGCCGTGGACAAGGTGTAGCTGGGGCCCTGGAGGCCGTACTTGATGCAGATTTGGCCAGGGGCGGCATTGGACATGAGCTTGGGCACCACCAACGCGGAGACGCGGTGGGGGCCTCGGGTGTGGCAGATGTCGTGCTGTTCTTCGATCTCCTTGATGCCACCGATGCCGGTGCCCAAGATGCAGCCCGCACGGGTGCGGTCTACTTGTTCGAAGTCCAGCCCGGAGTCCTCGACGGCTTCGATGGTCGCCCACATGGCGAGCTGGGCGAAGCGGTCGAGCCGCTTCGGCTCTCGGCCGGGCATGCGCACGGACGCGTCGAAGTCGGGGATATCGCCGCCGATGTGCACCTCGTGTTGCGAGGCGTCGAAGATCGAGATCTCGTGGATACCCGATCGGCCGGCGACAAAGTTCTGCCAGCACTCGTCCTTAGTCTTGCCCAGGCACGTGACCGCACCCATGCCCGTGATCACGAGCCGGCGTCCACGGTCCTGACTTGCGGAGGACATATCTACGATTTCTCCTCGATGTACTTCACGGCATCGCCGATGGTTTGGATCTTCTCGGCCTCTTCATCGGGGATGTCGAGCTTGAACTCGTCTTCGAAGAGCATGACGAGTTCGACCTGGTCGAGCGAGTCGGCGCCGAGGTCGTTCACGAACGATGTGGTGTTGTTGACCTGTTCCTTGTCGACGCCCATTTGTTCGGCGACGATTTCGATCACGCGGTCCAATACGGATTCGTCAGCCACGTCTGCCTTCTCCTTTCAAGAAGCTGTTCCACAACGAAACAGACGGGGGAGCTTTTGATCCCGCGGCTTCGCTCTGAGCGAGGCGCGGAGTTGTAAACGCGAACCTTTGAGGGGTATTTGGGGGCCTGGCCTGTCCTCCTTTCGGCAACGCACGGATAGTGGATCGCAGCACCCGACACGCGTCGGGCCTTTCATAATATCGGTGTCTCCCGCCGGCCGTGAGCCGCGCGGGCTCAGATCTACATCGCCATCCCGCCGCCGACGCGGATCACTTCGCCGGTCACGTAGTCCGACGCCGGGCTCGCGAGGAAGAGAATCACGTTCGCCACGTCCTGCGGTTCGCCCAGGCGCTGGAGGGGGATCTGTTGCTCGAGCGCTTGACGGGCGTCGTCGGACAGCTTGTCGGTCATGGCCGTCTTGATGAAGCCGGGGGCCACGGCGTTGCAGGTGATGCCGCGGCTGGCCAACTCGCGCGCCGTGGTCTTGGTCAGGCCGATCACGCCGGCCTTAGACGCCGAGTAGTTGGCCTGGCCGGCATTGCCCATGACGCCTACGACGGACGCGACGTTGATGATCTTGCCGCCGCGCTGCTTCATCATAATGCGCGTGACGGCCTTCGTCCAGTTGAAAACGCCCTTGAGGTTGATGGCCAGCACGAGGTCCCAGTCCTGTTCGCTCATGCGCATGAGCAGATTGTCCCGGGTGATGCCGGCGTTGTTCACGAGGATGTCGAGCGAGCCGAAGTCCTTCTGGATCTGCGCGGCCACTTCCGCACACTGGTCGGTGTTGGTCACGTCGCCCACGTAGCCCTTGGCTTCCACGCCGTGGGCTTGGGCGATCTCGTTCGCGGTGTCGGCCACCGCGTCGGCCACGTCGACCACGGCAATGTTGGCGCCTTCATCGGCCAACGCCATGGCCGTGGCTTTGCCGATGCCTTGGTAGCCGCCGGTCACCACCGCGACCTTGCCGTCAAGTTGCTTCGGACCACACATCGAGGGACTCCTTGCGTCGGTTGTCAGGTGGGGGGGGGCTAGCCGGCGAGCGCGGCCAAGTCGTCCGCCGTGCCCAGGCGGATCACTTGCTTCTTGCGGTCGATGCGGCGCATGAGGCCGGACAGCACTTTGCCGGGGCCGATCTCGTAGAAGACCTCGACGCCGTCGTCGATGAGCTTCTGCATGGACTTGGCCCACAGGACTGGGCTCATGAGTTGCTTCACGAGCAGTTGCTTCGCATCGGCCGGGCCGGGCACAACATCTGCGGTGACGTTGGCCACGACGGGCACGCGGAAGTCGCGGAAGGTCGTCTGCTCGATCTGGGCCGCGAGGCGCTCGGCCGCGGGCTCCATGAGCTTCGAGTGAAACGCGCCGGCCACGTCGAGGTGGATCGCCATCTTCGCACCGCGTTCTTTGGCCAGTTCGGCGGCTTTGTTCACGCCAGCTTGTTCGCCGGACACGGCGACCTGGCCGGGACAGTTGAAGTTGGCCGGCACGACGTAGCCCGCGTCGCTCGCATCCTTGCAGAGCTGCTCGACGTCTTCGTCGCTCAACGCGATGATGCTGCACATGGCGCCGGGGTTCTGGTCGCTTGCGTCTTGCATGAACTGGCCGCGCTTGCGCACGAGTTGCACGGCGTCGTCGAACGTGAGCACGCCTGCGGCCATGAGCGCGGTGTATTCGCCGAGGCTGAGGCCGGCAACTACGTCGGGCTGGGGCAGTTTGTCGCCCAACACGGCCTGGGCCGCGGCGAGCGCGGCCGCGCTGTGGGCGAGGATGGCCGGCTGGCAGTTGTTCGTCTTGTCGAGTTCTTCCTTGGGTCCGTCGAACATAAGGCCGGCCAGATCGCAGCCCAGCAGTTCGTTGGCCTTGTCCAAGAGTGCGCGCGCTTCCTCGTGGGCATCGTACAGGCTCTTGCCCATGCCCACTTCCTGTGCGCCTTGGCCGGGGAAGAGGTATGCGACTTTGGGGGTGTCAGACATGGCAGTGCTTCTCTGTGCGCCGCTCACCAGCGGATCGCGGCGGAACTCCACGTCAGGCCGCCTCCGAAGCCGACCATGACCACGAGGTCGCCTGGCTTCATGCGGCCCTCGACGTTGGCTTCGTGGAGGGCGATGGCGATGGACGCGCCCGAGGTGTTGCCGTACTTGTGGATGTTGATGAAGATGCGGTCTTGCGAGATGCCGGCGCGCTCCGCGGCCGGCACAATGATGCGCGTGTTGACTTGGTGGGGCACGAGCAGCGCAATGTCGCCGACAGTGGCGCCGCACTTCTCCGCGGCATCGATGACGAGTTCGCTCATCTTGTTGACCGCGAACTTGAACACTTCGCGGCCGTGCAGCACGATGGCGTGTTGCCGGCCGTCCACGGTCTCATGGCTGGCGGGCATAGCCGATCCGCCGGCGGGGATGATCATCATGTCGCCGCCGGTGCCGTCTGCGCCCATGTGGCCGTAGGCGAAGCCGCGGCCATCTTCCTCGGTGGCCTCCATGACGGCCGCGCCGGCCCCATCGCCAAACAGAATGCACGATGTGCGGTCCGTGTAGTCGACGAACTTAGACAGCGTCTCCGCGCCGAACACGAGGACGCGCTCGGCCATGCCGCACGCAATGTGGCTCGCCGCCATGTTGAGCGCGTAGCAGAAGCCGGAGCACGCGGCCATCATGTCGAACGCGCCCGCGTTCACACAGCCAAGCTTGGCCTGTGCGCGGCACGCGGTCGATGGGAAGAGGTGGTCGGGCGTGACCGTGGCGACGATGATGAGGTCGATGTCCTCGGGCTTGAGCCCTGCGTTTTCGATGGCCTGTTTGCCGGCGTTGGCGCAGAGGTCCGACGTGGCCTGGCCAGGCTCGGAAATGCGGCGTTCCTTGATGCCGGTGCGCGTGGTGATCCACTCGTCGCTCGTGTCGACGAGTTTCTCGAAATCGTGGTTGTTCATCACCTTCTCAGGCACATAGGCGCCCGTACCGGTGATGATAGCTCGTCTGCTTTGCTGCATAGTCCTACGTCGTTATGGCCAGGCGCTCGGCACGGCCGGGAGGGATCATTCGGGCGACGCGACGTTCGAGGCCTCGAGCTTTTCGAGGATGTACCCGTTGAGGTCTTTCTCAATGACTTGGGTGGCCTTGCGCACCGCGTTAAGGATGGCCTTGGGATTGGACCGGCCGTGGCAAATGATCGTCACATGGTTCAGCCCCAGAAGCGGCGCGCCGCCGTGCTCGTCGAAGTCCGTGCGGGCCCGGATGCGCATGACGGCCGGCTTGATGAGCAGCAGGCCGATCTTGGACCAGATGCTCTTGGAGGCCTCCTTCTTGATGAGCCGAAACATCGCGTCCGCCAGGCCTTCGGCCGTCTTCAAGACGTTGTTGCCCACGAAGCCCTCGCAGACCACCACGTCGCAGCCGCCATCGAAAATCTCGTTGCCCTCCACGTTGCCCACGAAGTTGATGTCGGCCTTGCTGAGGAGGGCGCACGTCTCCTTGACCAGTTCGTTGCCCTTCGCATCTTCCTCGCCAATGTTGAGCAAGGCCACGCGCGGCGACTCCTCGCCCATAAGCTTCTCGCGCAAGGCCGAGGCCATGATGCCGTAGTGGCACAGGTGGGCAGGCTTGCAGTTGACGTTTGCGCCGGCGTCGATGACCGTGCACGAGCCCGTGAGCGTGGGCAACGGCACGCCGATGCCCGAACGCTGCACGCCCGGCAGCGTGCGGTAGCGCAGCGTGCTCCAGGCGACCACGACCGCGGTGTTGCCGGCGCTGATCATGGCCTTGGCTTCGCCGGATTGGACCAGCTCGACCGCGCGGTTGATGGACGAGTCGCGCTTCTGGCGCAGGGCCACCTTCACGGTCTCCTGCATGCCCACGGTTTGCGACGCGTGATGCACGGAGATGTTGGTCACGCTGATGTCTTGCTGCTCGATGAGGGGGTTGATGCGCGCTTCGTCGCCCACCAGCACCAGTTCGGTGTCCGGGAGTTGCGACGCGGCGTATACCGCTCCCTTAACGATCTGTTCGGGCGCGTGGTCCCCGCCCATGGCGTCTATGGCGATACGCATAGCGTTAAGCCCTTGTTACTTCCACGGCCTGCCGCTTGCCATAGTGGCCGCAGTTGGCACAGATGCAGTGCGGCTCTTTGGGCTGCTTGCACTCAGGACAATAGAAGCGGCTGGAGCGCTTGTTGGGGTCGCTCAGTCTACCAGAGATGCCTGGCACGTTGGGAAGGGTGAGCGAATCGTGCGTGCGGCGCTTGCGCGACCGCGCTCGGGATTGTCGTCGTTTGGGCAGAGCCATAGTATCGTTTCCGTTTCTCTCGGAGTGTGGCGGTACCGCGCGGGCGGCTGGGTGCGGCTGCATCCTCCACAAACCCCGACCAAGGACGCGATGCAGACGCCTGGGAACGGCCGCGCGATCGCCGCCCGGCGGCGATGATCAGCCCCAGCCGGCGCGCACCGCGGGGCGCCTTGGGGGGGCGCTCACGGGGGCCTCACAGAAGGCTCGGCCGCGTGTCCGGTACGCGTATCGCACGGCAAAAGAGGGGTTATTCTAAACTCGCGGCCTAGGGTTGTCAAGCGAAATGTTGCCAGGACAGCATTTGCGTTGTAAACCTGCATTGGCCCTCGCGTCGACGCAAGCCGGGCGGAGGCCCATCGGAGGGCCATGCATGCGCACGGGCGCGCGCACCGGCCACGCGTTGGGAGCGACTACTCCGCCTTCGCACCCAGTCGCCCCGCGAAGATTGTCAGCACGCCGCACACGGCCATGATGCCGGCGAACACGCCGAATGCGACCTTGTCACCGCCCAGGACGCTGCGCAGTTGCTCCCCGAAAAGGATGGCGAAGCTGATCCCGAGGTTCTTCCACGCATAGAGCGCGCCGAACGCGAGGTGCCGGCGTTCGGGCGCAATCCAGTCGCCCACGAGCGCGGTGGTGGGCACCTGGAACATGCCGGCTTGCAGGCCGAGCGTGAGCGTGGCCGCGCTGAGCGCGAGCGCGGAGGTCGTGCCCGCGGCTATGCCCAGGCCGAGCGCGCCCAGGAAGAACGCAATCGAGAGCACCGGGATGCGGCCCCACTTGTCCGTGAGCCAGCCGGCGATCCAGCCGATGAGCAGGCGGCCCACGTAGAACCAGATCGTGAGCTTGGCGATCATGCCGAAGCCGAGCTTCACTTGCACCGCGCTGCCCAGGGGGCTGAGCACCATGCCGAAGCCCATCGCGGAGGTGAACACGAGCGCGCAAAGGATCTTGCCGCGCGTGTCCGACATGATCGCAATGGTGTCGCTGGGATGGAACATCGCAATCTCGGCCTTCTCCGCGCGCACGAACCACGCGCACGCGACGCCCGCGAGGCCGATGAGCGCGGCGACACCGAAGATGATCCGGGGGTCTCCAATTGCTCCCAGGCCGATGACCCCGATGGCCTGGCCGAGGAAGACCGCGCTGAAGAAGATGCCCGACGCGCGGCCGCGCTGGAGGGGGGATTCGTTCTCGAGAATTCGGGTGGGGCCCGACACCCACACCGCCGCGGCGCCCCAGCCCCAGGCCAACGCGGCCGCAAACACGAACCAGAAGTTGGGCCACAGATAGACGCATCCGGCGAAGCCGGCGTAACAGAGCAGACCCAGCACGATCGACCAGCGCGCGCCGATCCACCGCACCGTGTATCCACACAGCAGCGCCCAGACCAGCCCCGACATGTACACGCCCGCGAGGATCCACGAGCACTGCGAATGCAGCCGGCCCGTCGCTTTCGCCATGAACGGAATGAGGAACTGCTGCGTGGCCCCCGGGCCGAGAAAGATGAAGAAGAACGCAAGCGAGAGCAGCACGAGATCGCGCCGGCCATGCGATGGAGCTTCTTCTGTCGGCCCGGCCTGCAAGTCGGAGGATTCGGTGGAGTGGGCCAAAGCTATTCGTCCTCAAGGTCGCCGAGGTTGTTTTCGCCGGCGCGGATCATGCGGACGAGCGACAGCACGTCCTCTGACCGGCTCATGGTCTCGGCGAGTGTGGCCAGTTTCTCCGCGCGGCCGGCGAGTTTGCGTTCCTTGCAGGCGAGCCCGATTTGTGCGAGGAGACGCGCCTTGGCATCGGCCGTGTCGCCGGCGTTCACCAGGTAGGGCAGCACGGCGCCGGCCGCGTTGGCGAGCGCCTCCGCGTTGCGGGTCTGCGTGTCGTCGTGCAAGTGCTTGGGGCTGGAGAACTCGATGAGTCCGTTGTCGTCCGTGTTGATGCGCGCTTGCGCCGCGAACTTGCGCACTTCGTCCGACCCCATGAGGAAGTACGACAGCAGCCGCGGCGCGCCGTCCACCGCGATGCGCTGGAGGTCGTTGCGCACGTCCGGCCGCTGCATCTCGCGGCGCAGGCGGGCGACGTCGATCCTGAGGTCCCGATCGGACGCGATGAGGATCAGGTCCGTATCCTCGATGGTCTCGAACACGAGCACGTTCTTGTACACGCTGCCGAGCGTGGCGAGGAGCGATTGCATGTCCTCGGTGGCCATGCCGTAGAGCTGGAGCCACTGCGCGTACACGCCGCCTTTTCGCAGCCGCGACTTGGCGATACGAAAGAACTCTTGCGTGAAGAGATTCGACGCGCCGCTGATCCAGGGGTTCGATGGCTCGGAGATGATGACGTCGAACGTCTGGTCGGTCGCGAGCAGATAGTTGCGCGCATCGTCGACCACGAGCTGCGTGCGCGGGTCCGCGAGCGGATTGTGGTTCACGTGGTTGAAGAACTTCGAGCCCTCGATGACGGCCTTCTCGATCTCGACCGCGACGAGTTTCTGGATGGGGTGTGTGGCGGCCGCGCCCACGGTCACGCCGCTGGCGAAGCCGACCACGAGCACGTCCTTGGGGGCGCGGGCGAGCAGGAGCGGGAGGTGGCCGCTGAGGATCTGCGTGGGCATGTCGGGCCCGGACGACGCGTCGATCTTGCCGTTCGTGGCCATCCACACGTTGCCTTCGGTCTTGTGCTTGGCCACGGTGACGGTCGTGGTGAGGCCCTCCTTATAGTAGAGGAGCCGGTAGTCGCCGCCCACGAAATCGAGAAACCGTTGCTTCGAGATCGGGCCGTCGACCAGGTCTTCGGCGTACTTGTACATGCCGCTCGACATGACGAGCCCCTCCCACCGCGGCGCGCGCAGCCAGCACGCGGCGATGACGCCTGCCGCGACGAACCCAATCGGCACGCGCAGCGCGGCAGCCCCGCGGCTGAACGCGAGCACGAGCAGCCCCACGCCGGCGCTGAGTGTGACGCAGGCGAGGATCGTGTTCTGGATGCCGAGCAGGGGGATGAGCACCCAGCCGGCGCAGAAGGAGCCGGCGATCGCGCCGATGGTGTTGATCGCGTAGATCGTGCCGACCGAACGGCCCAGGCGCTGCACGGTCGGCGCGCACACGCGCACCGCGAGAGGGAACATCATGCCCAGCAGCACCGTGGGCAGGAGCATGATCGCGCCGGCCATGAGGAATTCGAGCAGGGTGAGGCGCCAGTAGCCGTACTGGCCGAAGCCTTTGAAGAGGATCGTGTACCCGTACGGCAGCTCGCCGAAGGCCCAGAGCGCGGCGAACGCGGAGCCCGCGACGCCGACCTGCACA